>CAXTTX010000228.1:2525-3927 GCA_964247045.1 uncultured Verrucomicrobiales bacterium
GGCGAACGTGACCCAGCTGAAGCTGGAAAACGGCAAGGAAGCGGACTGGCGGAAGGATCTCGGCGAGAAGCTGCTCGCGACCCAGAAGCCGGATGGCTCGTGGGTGAACGAGAACGGCCGCTGGATGGAATCCAACCCGGTGCTTGTTACGGCGTATACCGTACTTTCGCTCGAGCAGGTTTACCGCGCGATTCCGGAGAGGTGACCCCGGTGCCCTTCACCGGAAATTCACGCGCTGATTGCTGACAGCGAGGAAGGGATGACTATGCTGGAGGCATGGTTGTGATCCGAATGCTCGTGGTTCTTGCTCTTGTTGCTATCAACGCGCGGGCTGCGGAGGTGGTGGAAGAGAAGATCCAGCACGCGGGGGTGACGTTCCGGGTGGTGAGGCTGGAGCCGGAGCGGGTGCGGATGGTTTGGAAGGACCCGAAGGACCAGCCTTATCGGACCTTTGACAAGGTGCAGGCGGCCTTGGACAAGGACGGGAAGAAGGTGAGGTTCATCATGAACGCGGGGATCTTCGAGCCGGGCGGGATTCCGAGCGGATTGTATCTCGAATCGCCTCACGTCAGGCCTTCAAGACCCCTCAATCCGGCGGATGGAGAAGGAAACTTTTTCCTGAAGCCAAACGGAGTGGTGTGGTATGCCAATGGCAGGGGCGCGAACGTGACACCTTCGGAAAAGTATCTCGAGAAAGCGGAAGAAGCGGAAAAGAGTTCATCCCGGGGCATCATGTTCGCGGTGCAGTCGGGGCCGATGCTGTTGATCGACGGGAAGCGGCATCCGAAATTCACGGAAGGGTCGGCGAGCAAGTTGCATCGCAACGGCACGGGCGTGGATGACAAGGGACGCGTGGTGTTCGCGATCACCGATCAGGGCCAGGTGGTGAACTTCTGGGACTTCGCGGGCCTATTCCTGAAACTGGGTTGCCGAAACGCGCTGTTCCTGGACGGGGATATCTCGCAGATGGCCGTGAATCCGGAGAAGGCGGTGGAGAGCAACCAGTTCGGGGCGATGTTTGTCGTCACCGAGTGAGGCGAAGGAAGGCAGGCAAGATGCTGGAAGGATCACCGAACCAGGAGATCAAGCGGAGAGGCCGCCGGCGGAGAGGAGGGTGTCCTTGGGGTTCCTCGGGACGGGAGTGGTCTTCCGGCGTCTGGCGGAGGGCGACTTTTTCACGGGTTCGTTCCGGTCCGCGGTCTCCGGTCTGAAAGCAATGCCAGATGCCTTGCGGCGGCGGTTGTTGGAGGAAAATTCCCCTTCTGAAATGGGTTTGAGACCCAGGGCCATGCGTGTCTCATCCGGACGGAAGATCTCCAGGGGATGGGGCGAGAATACCGGGGCGGGCGGGCGCTGCGGCAAGACATGCGCCTGCACGGGGGCCGGAGCGGGAATAACAGGA
>CAXTTX010000228.1:3937-8666 GCA_964247045.1 uncultured Verrucomicrobiales bacterium
CGGGAACGGTTTCGGCAGGAGCGGTTGCCGGGCAAATATCGGCAGGCCGGTTTTGGGCGTCGGCCGCGGCCGCGGCGGGGATTTCCTCGGGTTCCGGGGACGGTTCCGAGGTGAGAGGGGTTGGCTCCGTGGTGAAGGTTTCCGGTTCGGGAGCGACGGTTTCAGGTCCGGCAGTAAGGGTCGTCGTCGCCGGGACTTTCGCAGCGACGGGGACTTTGGCGAGGGAAGGGCGGGCGGGAGATGCCTTTCGAGAGGCGGTTCCATCCTCCTCGTCGAAGCTGGCGAGGATGGATGCCAGGCGGTCCGAGCAGAAGTTTTCCGCGGCAAGGAGCGGGAGGCGGTCGCCGCGGACGGTTGCCGACGCGAGGACGGGTTCACGGGCGGGAGCAGGCGCCGTTGAGGCGATCGGCTCGCGGGCAGGAGGAGGCTCCGGCAGAGGGGCGAGGGCGATGAGAGGTTCGCGGCCGGGGATCTCGGGGAATTCCACGACAGGGGCGGCGGGGCCGAAAGGAACCGGGACCGGGGCGGCTTCTTGTGCCACCGGCATCGTGGCGGGACGGGCACGGCGTTCCGAGGGCATCGGCAGTTTGCGGCGGGGGCGCTTGAAGCAGCCTTCGAGGAATCCGGAGATATCGATGGCGGATTTCAATTCCTTCGCCAGCAGCAAGATGCACAGGGCGGCAAAGGTGAAAACGACTCCTGCCATGATCCAGCCGCCAGTGACGCTGGCTCCGAAGAGGAAGCGAAAAGCAACCGACACGACAACGATCCATCCGAGGATGGACAGCGGGAAGACGACAAGGGGGGACTTGCGACAAGGGGGGGTAGTCACGCCGTCATTGATATCACGCTCCCCTTTCATTTCAAGATAACCTTATACACGCAATCGCGTAGGTGCCACCGATGTTTCACCTGCCATGTCTAGCCCCGGCAGCGGCTTTCGTCAGCCCACGTGATCCCGGAAAAAGGTCACGCGATCCCGTGGGGGGAACTTTGGCGTCGCGCGCGTTGGAACGAGGCAAGGCGGGTGCGGTGGGATGACACACAATCGGTTATCCACGATCCACGAAGGGGGTGGTTTTTGATGGCTCCGGGGGGGGGGCTTCGTAAGTTGGGAAACCCGAATTCCAAGAAACCCATGTTCATGAGCAAAAAATCCCGCCTGTCGTCACGGCCGATGCGGCCGACGTTTCATCCGCTTTTCCTGATGACTGCCATGACGGTGGCAACTTCCCTGGCCGTGCTGGCACAGGAGGGAATCCGCGTCACGGAGGGTGGCGGGAAGAGGGTCACGGTGGCTTGGCCGGTGAATGGGGAGGAAACGGGGCAGGTGGTGTTTTCGCTGGATGAGGCGAAGCCGTTGATCGAGTCGATGAGCGTGGGAGGGAAGGGCAAGGAGGCGAAGGCGATCGCGAGCGGGCTGGACGTGGTGACACTGCTGACGGTGGGCAGCCGGAACCTGGATGATCCGGCGGGGTGGACGGCCTTTTTCGACAACCCGCCGAAGCGGCCGCACGAGACGTATCGGGTGAAGACGGGGAAACGGGCGCTGAAGGTGGCGAAGGAGGGACCGCGCACGACGGTGACGCTGGCGGAAGCGGAGGCGGGTTCGTTCAAGGGGGAACTGCGGTTCACATTCTATCAGGACAGCGGGCTGATCAAGGCGGAGACGGTGCTGTCCACGGAGGAGAACGGCCGGGCGATCGTGTATGACACGGGGCTGGCAAGCGCGACGCCGGACTGGGGCGCGACTTTTTGGAAGGACACGGACGGAAAGGTGCAAAGCGCGGCGATGGACGCGAATTTCCAAGCGACGCCACTGGCCGTGCAGGGGCGGGCGATCGCGGCGGAGGGTGCGGGCGGGTCGCTGGCAATTTTCCCGGCACCACACCGGTTTTTCTATCCGCAGGATGAGGCGTTCAATCTGAAGTTCGTGTGGCACGGGAGGGGTTATGCCGGGAAAGTGGCGGAGTATGGGATCGGCATCCGGCAATCGATCGAGGGTGACAAGCGGTTCGTGCCGTGGTTCAACGCGCCTCCGGGGACGAAGCAGGAGCTAGGGGCGTTTTATTTGCTGGGCTCCGGCAATGGGCCGAAGGCGCTGGAGGCGGTTGCGACCTACACGCGCGGCGACCACTACAAGGAGGTGGCGGGTTACAAGACTTTCACGAGCCATTATCACGTGGAGCACACGCTGGAGTTCCTGAGGAAGCAGAAGGAGCAGAACACGACGGGTGTGCCGAAGGGGCTGGAGGTCCCTGGAATGGTGACGACGTTCAAGGACCGCGGTGTCAACATCGTGCATCTGGCGGAGTTCCACATCGGCGACACGCCGAAGCAACAGGATGACCGGCGGCTGCCGCTGCTGAAGAAGCTGCACGAGGAGTGCGACCGGCTATCCGACAAGGATCTGCTTTTCCTGCCGGGCGAGGAGCCGAACGCGCATCTGGGCGGACACTGGATCAGCATGTTTCCGAAGCCGGTCTATTGGGTGCTGAACCGGGATGGAGGCAAGCCTTTCATGGAAGAGGTGGATGGCTATGGCAAGGTCTATCATGTGGGCAGCCCGGATGACGTGCTGAAGCTGATGGAGGCGGAGAATGGGCTGATGTGGACGGCACACGCGCGCATCAAGGCATCGATCGGATTTCCGGATAACTACAAGATGAGGGATTTCTATGCGTCCGATCGTTTCCTGGGCGCGGCGTGGAAGGCCATGCCGGCGGACCTCTCGCGGCCGACACTGGGATGGCGCGTGCTCGACCTGCTGGACGACTCGTCGAACTGGGGAATGCGGAAGCAGGCGATCGCCGAGGCGGATTTGTTCCGGATGGAGCCGGACTTCGAAACCTACGCGCACATGAACATCAACTACATCAAGCTCGACAAGCTGCCGTCCTTCGAGGACGGCTGGCAGCCGGTGCTGGACACCCTGCGCGGCGGGAATTTCTTCACGACCACGGGCGAGATCCTGATCCCGAACTTCACGGCGGGTGGCAAGAAGAGCGGCGAAACGCTGGCGAAGGGCGACCAGGGGCAAACCGTGGATGTCGATCTGGAATGGACCTTCCCGCTGGCCTTTGCGGATGTGGTGAGTGGCGATGGCAAGCAGGTCTTCCACCAGAAGGTGGAGCTGGGCGACACGGCGGGCTTCGGCAAGAAGAAGCTGAGCGTGCCGGTGGACCTGACCGGAAAAAAGTGGGTGCGCTTCGAGATTTGGGACATCGCCTGCAATGGCGCTTTCACCCAACCGGTGTGGATCGGCGAGCAGGTGAAGAGCGATTTCGCGGAAGAGAAGCGCGGTTTGCCGATTCCGAAGGATGATCTATCAGGCGGCGTGGGCGTGGTGATCCCGGTGGCGAAGACGCAACCGGCGGTTTGGCGCTGGACGACGGTGGAGCCCGCGTGGGACTGGGCGAAGCCGGGATTCGACGATGGCGCGTGGAAGGAAGGGAAGTCGGCCTTCGGCACGGAGACGACGCCGGGGACGGATGGGATTCTCAACACCAAGTGGAACACGAAGGACCTGTGGATCCGCCGCGAGGTGGAACTGCCTGCCACCGTGAAAACGGAGAAACTGCGGCTGACGGTGCATCACGACAACAAGGCGGATGTGTATATCGATGGTATTCTGGCGTGGAAGGCGACCGAGATCGAAACGCGGGACTATCAGGTGTTCGCGATCTCCCCGGAGGCGCTCGCGAAACTGAAGCCGGGCGCGAAAATCACGCTGGCGGCGCATTGCCAGAACGGCAGGGGCGGCCAGGTGCTGGACGTGGGGATCGTGGAGGTGAAGTGAATTTGGAGCAGCCCGGACATTGCCCCGGGCAATTTTAACCCTTCCAACAGGAACCCATCTGTTATATCTCGTGACAGATGACCAAAAGCCCCGCTGTGGATCATGCCTATGGCGACAGCTACGCGCACGCGAGGCCGGAGAAAGATGGAGGGAGGGCATATGGCCAACTTTTCGGCCATGCCTTGTGGGATTCTTGGGACCATCCGGACAAAATCAGTTCAGACCCGGGAAAATATACCACTTACGTGAGGCAACTCTATTCCACGCTGGAAACCGGAAAAACCGACCCTATAAAATTGGAATCGTTTATCCGGGATGTTCACATGGCTTCCGCTGTTTCCGACCCGAAGATGGCCGAACGCCAGCTCGAAACGGTCATTGAAAGCTACGTGGGCCAGCAAAAGCCCTTAGGGAAGAGTGAATGGAATCAGGAAATTGGTGATGTGGACGAATATCTGAAGGAGCTTCAGCGAATACTGGAACCCTGAAATATCCGTCGAACGACCCAATGGACCTGCGACAAAGACGCAGATTCGGAATTTCTTCGTCATCCCGTTCTTGTCGCAAAAAAAGCCCCGGGGCCTTGCGGCCACGGGGCGTTTGAAGAGTGGAAGAAAGGGCGGCTCAAGCCGGCTCGCCGGTGGCGTTGAGGCCACGGCGGATCTGGCGCATGAGGCTGCGGGTTTCGTCCTGCCAGGTGTTGAGCTTCTCGCGGGAGAGCTGGACGCGGTCGGCGACGGCTTTCTCGAGCTCGTGGTAGTTGGCGGAGAGTTGCTCGACGAGTTCGTGGAGGGCATCCGCGGCGCGTTGGGCGGCGCCGTGGGGTTGCTCGCGCATTTCGGCGAGGTGCATCTGGGCGCGGCGGCGGGCCTCGCCCATTTCCGCGAGGAGGATGCGGCCGTCCGGCACGCGGCGCAGGCCTTCGACAAG
>CAXTTX010000229.1:0-8618 GCA_964247045.1 uncultured Verrucomicrobiales bacterium
CTCGGTCCGTTTCCCTTCCAGGCCTTCTGGGGACCAGCGGCCGGCATTGCCTCGTCCGAATGGATCGCCGCCTCCGCGAAATGGGTGGAGAAAAAGCACCGGCCCCACCTGAGCCTCGTCTATCTGCCGCACCTCGACTACCCGCTTCAGAAGGACGGTCCGCTCGCTGCCAATATTCCCGCGGAACTCCGCAAGATCGACGCCCTCGCGACTGATCTCATCCACTACTACGATTCCCGTAATATCCGTGTCCTCGTACTCTCCGAGTATGGCATCTCGCCGGTGTCGCGAACCATCCACCTCAACCGCATTTTCCGCACCAAGGGCTGGATCCAGGTGAAAGATGAACTCGGGCTGGAGACCCTGGACTGCGGCGCTTCGCGCGCCTTCGCCGTTGCGGACCACCAGATCGCCCACGTCTATGTGAACGACCCCTCCATCCGGGGCGAGGTCCTTGCCCTGCTGAAAGCGACACTCGGCATCGATGAGGTGCGCGCCGCCTCGGACGAGTGGGGTCCGGGCGTGGGAGAGGAAAGGGCGGGGGACTTCATTGCCATTGCCGCGGAAGACGCGTGGTTCACTTATTACTTTTGGGAAGATGATGCCGTCGCCCCGGACTACGCCCGCACCATCGATATCCACCGCAAGCCCGGATACGACCCTTGCGAGCTGTTCATCGATCCCGCCATCCCGTTGCCCAAGCTCCGCATCGCCCGGTTCCTCCTCAAGAAGAAACTTGGCTTCCGTGCCCTCCTCGACGTCATCCCGCTGGATGCTTCCCTCGTCCGCGGTTCCCATGGCAGGGATCACGTCACGGAAGCGGAAAAGCCCGTTTTCCTTGGCTCTGATTTTCCGGTCAACACCGCCGGGGATGTCCATCAGGCCATCCTTGCCGCCGCCATGAATCCGCAGGCATGAACCTCCAGGATTCTCCTATCACCGAAGACGATTTTCGCGCCGTCGTCCGCATCCTCGGCGATGTCGCGGCGATGGATGGCGGCCCGGATGACAAGCGAAACCACTTGATGCGCGAACTGGGTGCCTTGCTGGATGTGGACACCTGGCTTTGGGGCGTTGCCCCGCTCTTGGAGCCCGGCAAGCAGCCCGTCTATATTTTCAGGAACACCGGTGGCCTTGATGAGAAACGCATGGCGCTCTTGGTCAATGCCATCGAGCACCCCGACACGGGGGCGATGACGGCATCCCTCGCGCGGGCGATGATTGAGTCCGGCCATGTGACCCGCCTCCGGCAGGACATCATCGACGATGACTGGTTTCTCAATTCCGCCGCGAACCCCGCGTGGAGAGCCGCGAACGTCGGCCCCATTCTTCTTTCCGCGCGCCCGATCCCCGGGGTGGGCACCAGCGTCATCGGCTTCTACCGTCCCGTTTCCGCACCGCTTTTCACGCCGCGCGAGGCCCGCCTTGCCCACATCGTGCTCACCGGTGTTACCTGGCTCCATGAGGCCGGTCTCCCGCACGCCGCCGCCCGCGATGTGCCGAAGCTCTCCCCGCGCTGCCGTCATATTCTCCTCCAGCTCGTGGCCGGCCGTCCTCGCAAGGACATCGCCGCGGATCTCGGGATCTCCGTGCATACCGTCAACGACCACATGAAGCAAATTTACCGCCATTTCGGCGTGCACTCGCAGGCCCAGCTCATCGCCCGCTTTCTCAACGGAGACGGCAATGACACCCCGGCCTAGTCGCGGGCCCTCGGAATGCCGATTCAATCTACGGGGCTTACCCCCCAAACTTTAGGGGGTTCCCGCATCGGCCGGAAATGTGGTCCTATGGAAGCTGTGTGCGTGGATTGCATGCAAACCGCTCTTCCCGTCGGCCGCCCCCTCATGACTTCGGCAGGCGGGAAGAGCGGCATCTCTCTCTCCCCGGCTTGCGAATTTTGCACAACCACCGAGCTGGGGCGGCGGGCGCACCCGACATTCCGCGTTCGGTGAAAAACGGACGGCGGATCACCTTCAACGGCGACCCGGACCGGTTTCTGATCCAGTTCCTCATTTGGGAATCACCACCACGGCGTGTTCGTCATAGCGGACTTTCGCTCCGACTTGGTCGGTCAAATACTTCATGATCCCCCGTGCTGGCGTGTTCTTCAAGTTGATCGAGATCTTCTGCTCGGCGAGCACCTTCTTCGGATCCTCGATCACGAAATTCGGCGTCACCTGGTCCTTCGATTCTTTCTCGACCATGATGCCCAAGGCATCCAGTGCCTCCTTCAAAGAGGCGTTGTCCAGTTGATACAGCGGGATCATCACGGAGCCGAACTTCTCCTCGCGTCCTTTTGCCTCGAGTGCCGGACCGGTGATCCTCAGTTGTCCCAGGCTGTAACGGGCTTGGGCGTTGGCTGGATCCGTCTTGAGAGCCTGGGTGTAGGCATCCTTCGCGGCAGCGGGGTCGTTGGCCTTTTCGGCGGCCTGGCCCTTTTGGTAGAACGCGGCGGATTGTTGGGCCGGCGTGTCGGCGTTGGCTTGGGCGGCAAGGATGCAGACGGCGAGCGTGATGATTTTTTTCATGGAGATGAGGGTTTTACCACCCCAAGTCCTAACACTCGCCGCTTCCGGTTTCAACAGGGAAATCAGATTGCCCGGAAAATTCCGGAAATGCGGTCAAGGAGCCGGGTCGTCCGTGGCCTTCGCGGGAGCCGGAGCAGCCTTTGGCTTGAGGAGATCCTTGAATTGCTGTCCCCATTCCGGGGCGGAAGGGTGGGCCATGTACTTCTGCAAGTGGGCCAGCATCCGCATCGCCGCGCCGCTTTCGTCACCATTCCGGAACAGGTCCACTTCCATTTCCCATTGTAGCTTCGGCTGGGTTTCTTCCAGGAATTTCGTGAATGCGGCGGCTTGTGCGGGATCGGTTCCACCACCGCGCCGGTCATCACGTTCCCCGCGTTGATCCCGGCCTTGTTGAACCGGTGGCCAATGTTCCGCCTTCGCGCTTTCCTGCTGGATGCGCCTGATCCAAGCCGCCCGCAGCTCCGGCAGCGCCGAAGGCCGCCGCAGGGGAGGCAGCAGGAGTTGGCTGTAAACCGTTTCCAGTTGCACCGGGGACATCGGCCAGTTCTCGACCTTCACGTGGCCCACGTCATAGGCCCGCGCGAACACCGTGCCCATCACCGGCTGGGAGAGGGTTCCCTCTTGTCCCTTCAGCTTGTCCGCGTTGGAAAAAATGCTGTCCACGATCTGCTGCGCCTCGCCGGTCAGCTTCGTCCGGTCGGCCCTCTCGGGCGCGGCTTCCAGCGTCAGGACCAGCCAGCGGAGTTGGAGCCGCAATGCTCCGGCGAAGCCCGGATCACCGATCCTTTCTCCTTCGCGCCGTTCCCATTCACGGAAATCCTGCGCCTTACGCTGCTGCTCCTCGAAGTTCACCCGCTTGGTGCAATTCAGGTAAAGTTCCTTGGCCGCCTCGTCGCTGCCCATCGCGCTACGGAACGCGGCGATTGCCGTGCGGATCCGCGCGTCCGACTTGGATTCCACGTTTTCCTTCAGCTTTTCGAGGTTGCCGAGAAGCGCCTCCCGGTCCGCGTCGGAAAGCGCTTCCGCGTGGATGCCGTTGATCAAAAAGACGGAACAAGCCAGGAGAATGGGCACTCGCATGGCGCGTTGCATCGCAGATTCGCCGGGGCGGGCCAAGACGGAAGATAAATATTTTCCTGCCCCTTCCATCTCCCCGCGTAACGTTTCCAGACTTGGAACTTTGCGATTTCGGGGCATCTTTGCCGCGTCACCCACCCTTCACGCATGAACGCTTCCACACGCCGCCTTCTGGTGCTCGTCACGGTCTTCGTGACCATTTTTGCCGGGGTCACCGTGCTCCGCACCTGGTGGTCCGGGGGCGATGTCCGCAGCCTCATTCCCGGCCTTTCAGGAAACAAGGGCCGGTTCCAGCCGGAATCTTTCACCCTCCCCGAAAAGGCCCCCCTCGATCTCGGCCAGGTGGAATTGCTCTCCCGTCTCAACGACGAATACTCTAAGCTTACCGAGGCGGTCGTGCCCTCCGTCGTCAGCATCGATACCGTCGGCGTCCGCACCGAGCAGTTCCAGATCTGGGGCCAGGTCCAACGCCGCCAGTATCCCACCCAAGGTCAAGGCTCCGGCGTCATCGTCACAGCCGAGGGCCACGTGATGACCAATCACCACGTCATCGCCGGCCAGCAGAAGATCCAGGTTACCCTCCATGGCGGGAAAACCTACAACGCCCGCCTCATCGGCGAGGATGCCCTTCTCGACATCGCCGTCCTCAAGATCGAATCCACCGAGAAATTCACCCCGCTCAAACTTGGGGACTCGACGCAGGTGCAGGTGGGCCAGATGGTCTTCGCCGTCGGTAATCCCTTCGGTCTCGGCGAAACGGTCACGCAGGGAATCATCTCCGCGAAGGAACGCTCCCTTTCGGACAACCAGCGCGACCTGTTCCAGACGGACGCCGCCATCAATCCCGGGAACTCCGGTGGCCCCTTGGTCAACCTCCGCGGCGAAATCATCGGCATTAACGTGGCCATCTACTCGCGCGACAAGGAGAACCCCGGTTTCCAAGGCGTCGGATTCTCGATTCCCTCCAACGACGTCCGCGACGCCCTCGTCCAGATCCTCGAACGCGGCCGGCCCATCCGCGGTTTCCTCGGCGTCCAGATGCTCGACCCCAAGGCCCAGGCCGCCCTCGGCTACGATCCGGATGAAGGCGCGGTCGTTCTCGGCGTCATTCCCGGTTCGCCCGCCCAGACCGCGGGTTTGGAAGCCGGCGACGTTGTGAACTCCGCCAACGGCAAGAAGATCAAGATCCCGGACGAACTGTTCTCCCTCATCCAGCGCACAAAGGTGGGTGAGGAAATCAACTTGAGCATCGTCCGCAACGGCAAGTCCATGGAACTCAAGGCCATCATCGCGGAAAGCGGCGCATCCAGCACCCGCGCGGCACTCCCCCAGGATCCCGGCGGGCAGGGCAAGACACGCGATCCCCAGGAGATCCTTGATTCCCTGGGAGTCGATGTTCGCGATCTCCTTGTTCCCGAGCGTTTGCGCGGTTATCGCGGCGTGGTCGTCACCCGCGTTTTGGAAAACGGTCTGGCTGCCACCAAGCTCAGGCCCGGGGATCTGATCGTGGACGTAAACAACGCCCGCATCAGCGGTGCCAATGAGTTCTATCTTTATCTTGCGGCCTCGGCTGCCGTTCAGGACACCACTCTCAAGGTTTTCCGCGATGGCAAGGTGATCCGCGTCGATATTCCCGCCTTGCCCCGCAAGTGAGATCCGGCGTTCCCGCTGAAATTTCACCCGCTTCAATTCCGTTTCCCCAATCACGCTTTCATGCACCGCTCCAAGTTACCCTACTTCTTTCTCGGACTCGCGGCAGTGCTCTCGGCGGCAGCTCTCGTCATCCTCGTCCTCCGACCCGGTGTGCCGCGCACGCCGCCCGTCCCGGACAAGCTCGCGAATACTGAGAAAAACCCCGCCGAGCCGCCGAAGATCAATGGCCTCGACAAGACGGTCGTTCCGGAAAATTCGGAAACCGTTCTCCAGGACCTCGGCATCGGGGTCGCCGCCGCGGATCCCGCCGCCCTCGTGAACCAGATCGCGAAGGCCTTGGAATCGGGCGATGTCGCGAAAGTCGGCAAGCTCGTCGGCAAGGATGCTCTCGACTCGCAGGCCACCGCCCGACTCAAGGCGCTTTCCTCCAGCCCGCTCCGTGTCCGCCAGCCGGACGGCGTCCGTGAGGTTGGCGAACTGGAACTCAATGCCCGCTCCCGCTGGGCCCTGGAGCTGGAAGGCCAGGAACCCGGCCGTGACCGCATCTTCCTCGATCTCCACCAGGCGGACGGCAAGTGGTCCGTCGAAAAACTCACCCTTCCGCCCGGTCCCGGCGAACCGATCCCGAAGGCCGTCATGGCGGACTCGCTCGGCGTCGCGGACTCATTCATCCAGGCCGTTCTCAAGCAGGACTTCGAGTTCGCTCGCGCCTTTGTCGATCCCGCCACCGTTTCGGACGCCAAGATCGCCGGACTCTGCATCCTCTTCGAGGAAGGCGAATACCAACTCCGCAAATCCAAGCCGCTCCGCTCCATGTTCAACAAACCGGATGCCGTCGGCTATCTGGTGAACGTGGTGACCAAGGACGGCGCGCAGACCGCCCAGTTCGGCATGAACCTGAGGCAGCCGCCGCAGCCTTCGAACTGGATCGTCTCCGAGATCAACCTGAACCAGTTGCTCGCCGACTACGCCCGCCGTGTCGCCGGGGGCGACCTCTACTACTCGCCCCTCGTCAAGAACCCCGGTGGTGGCGACACGCTCGCCCTTTACTTCGAGTTTGACGAGGACGAGATGAATCCCCGCACCCGCCGCCAGTTGGAAATCGTCTCCCTCATCCTCAAGGCGGATCCCGGCAAGAAAATCACCCTCAGCGGCCACACCGACGCCCTCGGCGGCGCCGACTACAACAACAAGCTCTCCGCCCGCCGTGCCGATGTCGTCCGCGACTTCCTCACCAAGGCCGGCGTGGACATGAAACAGATCCAGACCATCGCCAAGGGCGCCAGCCAGCCCCGCCGTCCCAACGTTACCGAAAGCGGCACCGACAACCCGGACGGCCGCCGCGCCAACCGCCGCACCGAGATTTATCTCGATTTCTAACCGGCGATTTGCCCGGGCGCAACGACATTCTTGTCGTTGATAGGGAGAGTGCCGTAAGCGGTGCCCCCCTTCTCATGATTCATCGGTTTCTCGTGATGGGAAACCGCAATGCGGACGACAGCAACGAATGTCTCTGCCCTTGGGATCCGTGACCCTCACCCCTTCCTCGGAAACAACTTCCCTAACAGTCCCTTTTCCTTCTCCGGCTTCCGCTCCACCGGCGCGCTCGGCACCTCCGAGCACCACCGCTCGATGTAAGACTTGAACTCCCTCTCCAGCTTCCTCGCGTCCGCCGGATCCATCTGCGTCTTCCACCGCTGCGACTTCCCTTGGTTCAGCTGAGTGAACTTCGTGCCCGTCGCGATCTCGATCGCCTTCGGGATGTCCACCGTGATCCCCAGTTGATCCGCGATCTCCTTGGCCACGCTCTCCGTGTCGAAGGCCACGCGCTCATAGTGGATCGCCATGATGCCCGGCGCGTTCGCCCACTTTTCGAAAATCTCCACGCTCTTGTGCAACCGCTTCACCGTGTCACCCACGGTCTTGAAAGCGCCTGTTTCACCGCCACCCCACGCCCGGCCCTCCTTCGCCGCATCCAGCATGGACAGCGCCATGTCGCGGGGATCACGACATACCGCGTGGCCCATCGTCTTTCCTTTTTCGAGTGCCGCTTCCACCCGCGGGAAAATCCGCGAGTGCGTCTTGATCGCGATCGGGCGGGCGATCTTCTTCGCTTCCTTGCGTAGCGTGTCGTAGGCGTTGCCATCCAGCTTGGAGACGAAATTGATCTTCGTCTCCGGGTCGGTCACTCCTTCCGCGATCTTCTCCTGCGGCACTCCCGCCAACTCCAGCATGCTCCGCGTCAACTCGAAGGTCAGCGTGCTTCCGGACTTCGGCATCCCGAAGCTCAGGTAAAGGGGGCATTCCGTCATGGGCACGCGCTCATTCCACCGGAGCCCTTCGACACCGTCAAGGGACGATGCTTTCCGGCAAATTGAATTTCTCCCGCGCTTCCGCATACAAGCGCACGTATTCGGCCATCAACCGTCTGGCAAAACGCGCGCGTCCGGCTCGCCCGGTGTCGCCCTTTTCCGCATGGATCGGCTTGCCCGCGTGAACCCACAGACGCCCGCGTTTCGCTGGCAACCAGGGTTCCACGTTTTCCAAGCGATCGGTCCCCAGCACCACCACCGGTAGCACCGGTTTCCCGGACCGCGCCGCCAGCACGCATACACCTTCCTTGATTCCCGCCCCGCGCAGGACCGAGTCCTCACCCCGCATCAATTCACCCTCCGGAAAAATCCCCACGGCCTCGCCGCGCTCCAGCCGCCGCAGCCCCTCGCGGATCGTCGGCAGCGCCGGGCCCTTCCGATCCACCCGGAAGGCCCCTCCATGATGCAGCACCACCCGCATGAACCATTGCTGATAGAACTCGATCCGGGAAACCCAGCTGATCCTCCGTCCCAGCAGCGCGCTCACCACGATCGGGTCCATGTGCCCCAGATGGCTCACCGCCACCAACATCCCGCCCTCGATCTCCACGGCGTCCATTCCGGAACACTTCATTCGCATGGTCGCACGAAAGACCCCTTGCCACACCACGCGGCAGAAGTCGTAGAACCGGCCCGGCGGCCGCGAGTATCGCGGGGCCGTTTCCGGGGCTAGTAACCATTGGGTGATGGGTGCGGAATTCGAAGGCATCCGGTGTGGGAGACAGGGGAGCGGGCCCGGCAGATAGCACTTAATCCGCCAAAACCGCAAGCATGGGCCGGTAATTTCCGTAGATCTGCCCTCTTTTATCACCGTTCCGCCGCCTCTTCACCTTTTCTAAAGGTTGTTCCGGCTACGGTCGTCCCAGCTTCCCGATGAAACCTGCCAGCTTTGCCGTCTTCCTTTCCCTCGCCCTCCTGACCGGTTGTGGCGTGAATTCGCTGGTCCAGCGCAAGAACATGTCGCTGCCGTCGGATTGGAAGCAAG
>CAXTTX010000230.1:0-8603 GCA_964247045.1 uncultured Verrucomicrobiales bacterium
GATGGACGGCCACTTCTATCCCAACAGGCCATCAAAATTCATTCCGCCCCATCAACCCGGGCCTCTTCCTCCCGGACCGCGGAATTCATTCCGCCCCATCATCCCCAGCCTCTTCCCACCCGGACCGCGGAATTCATTCCGCCCCATCATCCCCCGCTTCCTCGTCCGCCCCATCAACCCCCGTCTTCCCTACCCCATCTTCGCCACATACACCGTGCTCGCCGAATCCTTCCCCAAAATCGGATTCGCGAATTTCACCACATGCGCCTCCGCCGAAGCAAAAACCGCGCCCAGATCCGCAAGGAACACCTCATCCGGCGCATCATCCGACCACAGCGCGAAAACTCCTCCCGGCACCAGTTGCACCGCCAAACTCCGCAATCCCTCCTCGCTGTAAAACGCCGCATTCCGCTGATGCAACAGGTTCCGCGGCGAGTGATCGATATCCAGCAACACCGCATCGAATCTCCTCCCCGCCTTGTCCGGGTCGAAACCCCGTTCCGGTGCCGCCCCCAGCGCGAAAAAATCCCCGTGGACGAACCGGCAGCGCGCATCACCCGTCAGCGTTTCACCCAGCGGCACCAGCCCCTTCTCATGCCACTCGATCACCGGTGCCAACGTGTCCACCACCAGTAATCCCGCCACCCGAGGTTCCCGCAACGCCGCCACCGCCGTATAACCCAGCCCCAGCCCGCCCACCACCACATCCAGCTTCTCCCCGGCCACCGCGGCCAGCCCCAGATCCGCCAGCGCCTCCTCCACCTCGTGGAACAGGCTGGACATCAGGAACGCATCGCCCAGCAACACTTCATAAACAATCAAATCATCCAGCATCGTCATCTTCCGACGGCGCAGGATCAGATCGCCCAAAGGCGTGGGACGGAAATCAAGCTCCTCGAACAGGCGGTCCATTCGCGAGCGTAGCCGCCCGACAACGCGATGCAGTCACAATCCGGAAAAATCTCTAATCGACCAAACTCCGGAGCACCCGGCACGGATTCCCCGCTGCCACCACATCCGCCGGGATCGACTTCGTGACCACGCTGCCCGCGCCGATCACGCTGCGGTCACCGATGGTGACGCCGGGGCAAATGATCGCTCCACCACCGATCCACACATCCTTGCCGATGGTCACCGGCTTGCCGCCTTCCAGTCCCATCCGCCGCTCGTCCGCGTCCAGCGGGTGCGTTGCCGTGTAAATCTGCACCGCGGGACCGAACAGCGTGTTGTCGCCGATGACCACCGGCAGCACGTCCAGGATCACGCAGTTGAAATTGAAATACACCTTGCTCCCCAGCGTGATGTTCGTGCCGTAGTCACAATAGAACGGCGGCTGGAGCGTCACATCCACCTCTCGGCCGAACAATTCAGTTAAAACCCCTCTCCTTTCCTCATCTCGCGCCACCTCATGCGGATCCACCAGCCGCCCGCAAATCTCCCGGCACCTCGCCCGCCACGCGAACAACTCCGCGTCCGAGGCATCATACAGCTCTCCGGCCAGCATTTTTTCCTTTTCGCTTTTCATCATCGGCTTGGCGTATGCCTCGCACGGCTCCCGCCATCAGTCATCGAAAAAATGCCTGCCAATCTTCGAGGCCGACGTGTCGTGGTCGGTTTCCCAATACACATCCCGGGTGATGTCCGCCACGACGGGTGGAGGGCTTCCTTCGGTAAACCGGACCGCCTCCATGGCTTCCGCCTTGGCGCTTTCCTTCATGGACTTCAGCGCCGCCTCGTCCAACAGTCCTTCTTCCAGCAAATGCCGTCCCCATCCTTCCAGCGGATCCCTATTTTTCCGCTCCTCAATCTCCGAGACGGTCCGGTAACCGCCCTTGTGCCCCGAGTCCGCGACAGTGAAGCCATAGTAGCGATACGTGGAGATCTCCAGTACCGTGGGTTTCACCTCCTCCCGGGCACGGCGGATTGCCGGCCACAGCTTGGCCCGTATTTCAAACGGATCCCCACCATCAAAACAATCCCAGTCAATGCCATAGCCCTCCGCGCGCCGCGCAAGACAGTCCTTGAAACGGGATGAGCGGGAAACCGAAGTGCCCATCGCATAGCCGTTGTTCTCGATGACATAGATCACGGGTAGTCCGAACAGCCCCGCCAGATTCAGCGACTCATGATAAACTCCCTGGTTCACCGCCCCGTCTCCCAGGAAACAGAAAACAACTCCCGGCTTCTCCTGATACCTCAACGCATAAGCAAGTCCCGCTGCCAGCGGTGTCTGGGCAGCCGCCAAGCCATGGCTCCCCCAGTGATGTTTCGCAGGATCAAAAAAAGAAAACGCCCCGGCTTTTCCCTTCGAGCAGCCTCCGGACTTGCCATAGAACTCCGCCATGCATGGCCCCATCGGCACTCCAGCCGCAAGTGCATGTCCCAGTCCCCGCGGCCCGCTGATCGAATGATCCGCGGGCGTTATCAGCGAACGTATCCCACCCGCCACCATTTCCTGCCCGATGTCCAGGATCAGCCATCCCGCCATCTTCCCATGGGTGTATTGAAGCAGCGCCGCATATTCAAATTGCCGGATCCGCACCATCTGCCGGTAAAGGTCGATCTTCGCCTCTCCCGTCCAATCGCGGTTGATCTCGTGCTCCCGGAAATCCACGGACCCGATCCAAACCTCCCGCTGGCCCGCTGTCACGATTTCGTTTCGCCCGTCCTACTCTCCCGCAACCGGAACCAAAACCACACTCGCCCCACGCAGCAGTACCGGTCCGATCAACCCCGATGGCACCAGGCTCTCCCCCGCGCCGTAGTTCGGAATCCCCACCGACACCACCAGCACGAAATTCCCCGGTGCCGCGAATGCCTGCGGCGCCACGCGCTGGCCGACGAGACGGTTCTTCCACACGTTCACGACGCGCACTTCCAAACGGTTCGGCCCGTTCACCACCGCGGGCGAGAGATCAACCAGAAAAGGCGGCTTCCACAGCGTGCCGAGATTCTTCCCGTTGAAAATCACCTCCGCCATCACCCCCACCTGCCCGAGATCCAGATAGACGCGCTTGCCCGGAGCCTTGAAGTTGGACGGAATCTGAAACTCCTTCCGATAGGAAACCGTGCCGGAAAAATACTTCACCCGCGGGTCGGCATGTTCATTCCACGGAACCAGCGCCTCCATGGACAGTGGGCTTTTCACACCGGAGTCAGCGGGAAAAGTGAGTTCCCATCGCCCGGTAAGTTCCAGCGGCTCCGGGATGTCGGAGACGTTCACCGTTCGCGTCTCCCCGGTGGCTGTCCTGAGCACATGCGCGCCGTCCCGCCACGCCAGCAGGCGGATACTTTCGTCCGGCCCACGGGTCAAGGCGGTGGGCGGGTCGCCTGAGCCGATGCAGATTATGCCGGTGTCTGTCGCGCTGGCGGAAAAATGCCTGCCATCTTCCTGATAGATCACCTTCAGCGTCTTCACCACGCCGTAGGCGGGATCCCCTTCCACCGCGAGTTCCCCCGCGTTGAAAGAATTCACGCCGAGGTCCAGCCGTCTCTGGACTCTTTCCCTCACGTCGACCGTCCGGGCCAAATCCCCCTCCGGACCATAGCTCGCGGAAAGTAGATTCACCGGGGATTTCGGAGCTTCCAGTCCCGTGAACACAACCGCCGCGCCCGGTGCCTCACGGAAAATCACGAAGATCGACCCATACGCTTCCAATCGGATGGGTACCGACGTGGCACCGGTCTTCTTTTCATAAACCACCAGCCGGTCCACGGCCCCGGATTCCGGATGCCACAGTTCCGGCACCCGCCCCGTCACCCGGAACACCGGATTGATCGACACCGCCGATCCCGTTTGGTTGGAGAGGAAATAAATCTCCTCCCCGGCCGCGGAGCGGTGGGTGTGCAGGATCTTCGAATGATCGACTCCTGATAGATCGGGAGGAGTTGCCATGGCAGTGAAAACAGCTTCCAGCCTCTGTCCTTGGAACACCTTGCCACTGCCGGCGGCCCGGCCTTCCGGCCACGATGTCCCTTCACCCCACATCCGGCCCGCGATCTCACGCAAGCGCGCGTCAGCCCCCGGATAGTCCTGCAAGCTCGGCGACTTCTCCGGCGGCTTGCCCAAAATCACCCCGCCCGCTTTCACCAGTTCCTCGATCTTCGCCAGCACCTCCGGACGCATCGTCGTCTGCGGTGGCAGCACCATCACCCGGTAGCTCGTGCCCTCCGGCAGTGTGAAGCGGCCGTCCTTCATCGTCACGCGGTTCAGGATCACCTCGGCATTGATGAAATCGTAATTATAACCGGCCGGCAGCGCCGGGTCCATGGCACCGGTCATCTTCGGCGAGTCCTCACCGATGAAGTAGGCCACATCGGCCACCGGATTTCCCGCCTGCAACAACACGCTGCACCGCCGCTGATAGTCCATCCACGCCTTGCCCTGCTCGAACCACGTGTTGTGCCGGTTGAACTCCGTGCCGAATCCCGCGGCAATCCCCGGCTTGTCCTCATTCGGCTGCTGGATGTTCACATGCAGCACGAACTGGTTGATCCCTTGGCAGAACGACCAGTCGCCACGCGCTTTCAAACTGAACGGATGGCTGATGAAAAACGGTCCGCCCGTGAAAGCCTCCGCATACACCGCGCGCTTGCCATAGATGTGCGCGGCGGACGAGGCGCAGCGCACCTCCACCGGTCCGAGATCGCCACTCTCCCAGAATTCACCGCCGATTTCCTCCGTCGCGCCGCCGTATTGCAGGAACTCTCCGGGGAATCCCCAATGCCCGTAGTTCTCCAGCCACATCTTCAGGCCTTTCTCCCGGCACAGGTCCCTCAGCCCTCCCACATAGTCGTGCGAAACCTTGTCCGCGATCAATCGCCGCAGGTCCCACAGGAACCGGTCGGACTGGTCCGCGCTGCCCACCACCCGACCGCTCATCACCGGCAAATAGGGCAGCGGATCGTACCCATAGCGTTCCTTGAAAATTCCCGCGAATCCATCCGTCCAGTTCTCCGAACCCATCTCGTAGCTATCCGCCACCACATACTTGAACGACTTCCGCTCGGCCGGCGACAAACTGTCTGCTAGCTTCCCCACGTAGGCCTTGAAATGGGCCGCCAGAGCCTCGCGGTTCATCTTGTCCACCTCGTATCCCGTCGCCTCGGGCGGAGCCGGACCGTTCTTCGTCCCCGTCGGCACCAGGCACAGGCGCTGGATCACCCAATCCCCGGCAGGCACCTCCCAGCGGAGCTTGCCATCCTTCAGGTTCTTGCCGATGTCCCTCACGCCGTCCGCGGGGATGAGCGTCGCCTTGTCATCCGGTTCCCCGGACGCTGGCCACGAATAGAAATCATGCGGCGGCAGCGGCGACTGGAACATCTTCGCCAGCTTCTTGTCCATGTAGGACTCCACCCGCGCGGCAGCGGATAGCGTGATATCGGCAAGTCCCGCGTCCGCGGAAAAATCCAGCCGGAAAAATCGCGCCGTCGTCGCGGGAAACGACACCGTCACCGCCGCCAGCGGCACCGGGCCGATGTTTGCCTCCAGATTGTGCCGATCCACTTTGAAGCTCCGGATCTCACGGAAATTCGTGCCGTCATCCGACGCGCGGAGCGTGCATGTCACGTTGATCGCCCGCCACGGCTGGAGCGTCAGACTGCGCGCCGTATACGGCTCCGGCGTCTCTATCAGAAGTTGCGGCTTGCCCGGCAGATCCGTCTTCGTCGCCGGGTCGCCGTCGAACAATCGCTCCACACCCTCCGCCGCCGGCACGCAGGTATACCTCGGCGAATGCCCCGCGATCGTGTCCGCATCACCCGCCGGTGCCGGAAACGCCAGCGTCGTCACCTCCTGGAACTCCCCGCCCGGCTCCGCCAGCTTGTCATCGAAAGCCACCGGCCCCTTCACCCGCGTCTCCGTGCTCACCAGATGGCGCATCGCCTGTTCCGCCTTCACCCATGGCCCCCCCGACATGCTCCAGCCGGGGCAATTGAAAATGCCGATGTCCACCCCGGTCCGCGTCCCCTCCCTCACCGCATGCCGCAGCATTTCCCACCACGGGTCGGACAGCGCCTTGATGTCCCCACCGCCCTCGATTACCCCGATGTAAGCCGCGCCGATGCCCACCCGCTTCATCGCCTCCAGATCCCGCGTGATGCCTTCCTTGGAAATGTTCCCCTTCATCCAATACCAGTAACAACGCGGCTTCGTCCCCTCCGGAGGATTCACAAATGCCTCCCGCAACGGATCGGCGGACTGGCCTGGCAAGCCGCCTCCGGAGAAAAGGATTACCGCCGCTGCCACGGCGAGGGATAAGCAAAATGGGTTTTTGAAATGCCAAATCATGGGAATTTGATCACGACTCTGCGGGAACCAGCTTCCAAACGAAAGCTACCCGTTTCTGGAGTGGATGCTTGTCGCGGTTCATACCTCCGCTGCCGCCGGGTTTCAATGATCCGTTGACAGGAATGTTCATCCCCATCGGAATACCTCCCATGGAAAACCCGCTGGCCGAACGCATCGTGATCCGGCGGTTTGCTGAAACCGACAGCATCCCTGCCATCACGCGCCTGCTGCACGCGGCCTACGCCCCGCTCGCCGCCATGGACCTGCGCTTCACCGCCACCTGGCAGGACGATGCGATCACTGCCAGACGCCTCGCCGGCGGCTTGGCATGGATCGCAGAACTGGACGGGGAAATCGCGGGCACCGTGACGCTCTATCCGGTTCTCACCACCACCTCGGATTGCCCGTGGTACCGGCAGCCCGGCGTCTTCTCATTCGGCCAGTTCGCCGTCGATCCCCCCTTTCAAGGCCGGGGAATCGGCACCCGCCTGATCCACCACCTGGAAGCGGAGGCCCTCGCCCTCGGCGCCAGCGAACTCGCGCTCGACACCGCGGAAGGCGCCACCGACCTCATCCGCTGGTATGAAAAGCTCGGCTTCCGCTTCATCGAAACCATGGAGTGGGGAAACACCAACTACCGCAGCATGATCCTTTCCAAAAGCCTGTCTCCCGGCGCGCCGTCCGGCAGCTAGGCGGCCGCGAGCCTCGGTAGCCCTGCGCTCTCACCGGCTTTCGCTCCTAAGGAAGGGTTGCAAAGCACTCCCTTCAGGTTTAAAAAAGATTCCATGAATCAGCCATCAGGGGAAAATCCGGGACTGCTTGGCCGCATCACCATTGATCCCGAGATTTGTCACGGGAAGCCGGTCATTCGGAGTCTCCGCTACCCCGTGGAATCAATGCTCGAGTATTTGGCGGGCGGCGACAGCGTCGAGGAGGTGCTCGAGGAGTTCCCGGATCTGGAACGGGACGATTTGCTGGCGTGTATCCAGTTCGCCGCGCTGTCCCTGAAGCTGCGGGGTAAAAATCTCGTCGCCGCGTGAAATTTCTCATCGATGCCCACCTGCCGCCCGGCTTGCGGGCAATTTTCCAAGCCGCAGGCCACGACGCAATCCACACGCTCGACCTACCGGCGCGGAACGCTTCTCTCGATGGAGTTTTGAATTCGGTATCCGTGGCTGAGATGAGGATCGTGGTGACGAAGGACACGGACTTCTACTATTCCCACCTGCTCCAAGGGAGACCGTGGAAACTTGTTTTGGTGAAGACGGGAAACCTTTCGTCCAAGGCCACGAAACAGATGTTCGTAACCCATCTTCCCTCCATTGTGGAAGCCTTGGAAAGCTGCACCCTCGTCGAACTCAGCGAGCAGGAAATATCCATCGTCAAATGACCTGAGGAAGTTCACCTTGCGGTCTTGCATCCGCCATTGACGCGCCCCCTCCCTCCCCCAAGCTCCCCCCATGATCGCAAGACTCCGTGGCAAGATCATCGAAGCCTATCCAAACCGCCTCGTCGTCGATGTCCAGGGCGTCGGCTACGAGGTGTTCGTTCCCCTTTCCACCTTCGACCGTCTCAACGCCGCGGAAGGACTCGTCGTCGACTTGCGGACCCACCTTCATTTCAGCCAGCTCGGCCAGAAGCTCTTCGGCTTCGCCAGCGAGGAAGAGCGCGACGTCTTCCTGCTGCTGATCGACCGCGTCAGCGGCGTCGGCCCCACCATGGCCGTTTCCGTCCTCAGCGGCATGGATGTCACCCAGTTCAAGAAGTCCGTCGTCGCCGGCGATGTCGCCGCCCTTTCCAAGCTCAAGGGCGTCGGCAAGAAAACCGCCGAGCGCATCGTCCTCGAGCTCAAGGACAAGGTCGGCGTCACCGAAACCTGGCAAGACGCCGCCGCCGGCCAGGTCACCGCCTTCGCCGCCGATGCGGAACTCGCCCTCATCGCCCTCGGTTACAAACAGGTCGACGCTCGCAAGGCCGTCCGGAAGGTCCTCGACGCGGACCCCGCCTCCACCACCGAGTCCCTCGTTAGAGGCGCCCTCCGCGCCCTGCAGGGTTAGCCTCCAATCTTCAGGCAGGGACCGCACTCCGTTGCGGTCCGGTTGGGGCAGGCCATGTTCCCTCTCACGCCAAAGGTCCGATCCTTAGCCCCTCGTCACCCACCCGCTCAAATCTGTTAGATCCCAACCCCGCGATCCTCACGTGACAAAAACCGCGGCGATCACCCACCGGATCGTCAGCCCCCCCACCGCCACCCATCCCAGGATAATCCACGGCCACCATTTCAACCGTTGGGCGAGATACGGAACCACAAACA
>CAXTTX010000231.1:0-8600 GCA_964247045.1 uncultured Verrucomicrobiales bacterium
CAGCTCGGCCAGCGGCAGTTCGGCTCCGTCGATGGCGTCCGTGGTCGTGGTGGCGATGGCACTGTTGGCGAGGTCATACAAACGCACGGTGATGCCGGTCATGGGCGGCTCGCTGGGATCTTGAATGCCATTGCCGTTGGTGTCGAACCACACCCGGTTGCCCACTTCGACCGGCGCAGCATCGCACATTAATTCCAAATCGCCCATGCCGGTGGCCTTGGTGAAATAGCCCTCCAGCTCATACTCGGTGAGCATGTAGGAGCGGCTGCGCGCGCCGGTGGTGTTGTTGAACCAGACCGGACCGGTGGTGCGAAACACAGTCCTGCCATCCACATCCTGATACAGCGGGGTTGGGTTGTAGGCCGAGGCCATCACCTCGCCGCTGCCGGGCATGACAGCCAGGCCGCCCACCGTGATTTCCTGGTGCTGGCCGGTATTGGCGAGAGCGATGGAGATGACCTCGCCGCGGGCACGCTTGCCCTTCATGATGACGCCGGGGTATTTCATCGTCAGGCGCGAGCCGATATTGCAGTCGATCCAGCGGACCTCCGCGTCTTCCATCGCGAGGCCGCGCTTGGTGACGAGGTTGAAGACGTTGGACGACCAATTCTGGACGGTAACATACTGAATCTTAGCGCCTTTGAGGGCGACAAGCTCCACCACGGCGGAGTGGAGGGTGGCGGTTTCGAACTTCGGCGCGGTGCAGCCTTCCATGTACATCAGCTCGGCGCCTTCGTCCGCGATGATGAGGGTGCGCTCGAACTGGCCGAAGCTTTCCGAGTTGATGCGGAAGTAGGCCTGGAGCGGTTGCTTCAGCTTGAGGCCCTTCGGGATGTAGATGAACGAGCCGCCGGAGAAGACGGCAGAGTTCAGGGCGGAGAACTTGTTGTCACCGGTGGGGATGACCTTGCCGAACCAAGGGCGGAAGATTTCCTCGTGCTCCTTGAGGCCTTCCGAGGAGTTCACGAAAATCACGCCTTGTTTGGTGAGTTCCTCCTTCACGTTGGAGTAGGCGGCCTCCGAGTCGAACTGGGCTTCCACGCCGGCGAGGAACGCGCGTTCCTGTTCGGGGATGCCGAGGCGTTCGAAGGTTTTGAGCACGTCCGCCGGGACGTCGGCCCAAGAGCGCTTCGGCTTCTCGCCATCGGAGAGGTAGTAGCGGATCTGGTCGAAATCGATGTTCTCGAGGTCCTTGGTGGCCCAGTTGGTGGGCATGGGCTTTTCCAGGAAGGTCTTGAGCGCCTTGTGGCGGAACTCGCGGACCCAGTCCGGATCGTTCTTCACGTCCGAGATGTAATCGACGGTCTTGGACGAGAGGCCGCGGCCGGCATCGAATTTGTTGCGCTCCGGGAAGGTGAAGTCGCCCTTGGTGCGGTCGATGTCGATCGCCTCGCGGGTCTCCAGGTCGAGAACGTCTGTGGTGTCGTAGGACATAAAGAGAGTTTGCTAGTTGCTAGTTTGCCGTGTTCAGGAAGAAGACCGATGAAGACTGGCGATCTGAGGAGGAAGGCTGTAGAGATCAGGCGAGGGCGGGTTCCTTGAGGAACTCGTAGCCGTTTTCCTCGAGCTCGAGGGCGAGTTCGGGGCCGCCGGAGCGGACGATGCGGCCCTCCGCCATGACGTGGACGTGGTCGGGCTTGATGTAGTCCAGAAGGCGTTGGTAGTGAGTGATGAGAAGGATTCCGCGGTCCGGGGAGCGCATGGTGTTGACGCCCTTGGCGACGATCTTGAGGGCGTCGATGTCGAGGCCGGAGTCGGTTTCGTCGAGGATGCAGTATTGGGGCTCGAGCATCATCATCTGGAGGATCTCGTTGCGCTTTTTCTCGCCGCCGGAGAAGCCTTCGTTGACGGCGCGGGCGGTGAACTTGCGGTCCATCTCCAGGTGATCCATCTTGGAGTAGAGGTTCTTGTAGTAGGCGACGGCGTCGATTTCCTCGCCCTTGGGGAGGCGGGCCTGGAGGGCGGCGCGGATGAAGTTGGCGTTGGAGACGCCGGGGACTTCGGAAGGATATTGGAAGGCCAGGAAGATGCCGCCGCGCGAGCGCTCGTCGATGGGCTTGCCGAGGATTTCCTCGCCGTCCTGGGTGACGGAGCCGGAGGTGACGACGTAGCTTTCGTGGCCGGCGATGACCTTGATGAGGGTGGACTTGCCGGAGCCGTTCGGTCCCATGATGGCGTGGACCTCGCCCTTGGGGATGGTGAGGGTGACGCCCTTGAGAATTTCAGTGCCGTTTTCGAGGGTGGCGTGGAGGTCTTGGATATGCAGGCTCATGTTTCGGAAATTGGGTAAAAAAGGGGATCAGGCGGTGGCGATCTTGCCGCGGAGGATGACTTCGATGCCTTCGACGACTGCGCCGGGCGGGAGTTCGAGGACGTCGGAGAGGTTGATACCGGGCTTGAAGACGACGTCGTGGATCTTGCCGGTGGCCTCGTCGTGGAAATGGCCGTGCTCGTCGAGGTTCGGGCAGTAGCGGGAGGACTCGCGCTCAAAGTTAACCTGGCGGATGACGCCGTGTTGGACGAGAGCCTCCAGGCAGTTGTAAACCGTTGCCAATGAGATGTTTGGGAGGCGGTCCTTGACCCGCATGAAGACATCATTGGCGGTGGGGTGGTTCCGCTCCTGCTGGAGAATGCGGTAGACTTCCTGCCGCTGGCGGGTCATGCGGAGGCCGGAGATTTCCTCCGGAATCTCCATTTCGCCTGGGTTTTCGTGATTGGTGGTGACCATCGCGGCGGGACGTTACGACCCCGGCGGGTGATATCAAGAATTATTCTAATTCTTGTTCTTTAGGAAGTGTGAAGGATCGATGGAAGGGCTAGAGGTTCACCGCCAAGGCGCAAAGGTCGCAAAGAGACGCAGAAGAAGATGAGGGGATGAAGGAGTGGGAGGGGCCCGGAAAAGGGGCTGGGAGGTCGCAGAGAGGAAACGGCGGAGAAGGGATGGAAATAGCGGGCGGGAGATAGCCCCGGCCTTTGACTTGGCGGAAAGAGCGAAAATTCTGGGTTGCATTTTGAAACTTTTTGATCCATTTTGCAACCATGTCGTCGGTGGCGGTGAAGGTTTCCAGTGATTTGGCTGAAAGCGCGCGCAAGGAAGCGGAGGCTGCGGACCGGTCGTTGACCGGGCAGATCGAGCATTGGGCCAAGCTGGGGCGTGCGGCGGAAATCGTGATGCCGTCGCAGGTCGCGTCCGCGCTCAAGCGTTGCGGAGGGGATCTTGAGGCGATCGAAGATCCGGCATTACGTCGGAAGGTGTTGGAGGCACTGGCAGCTTTTCAGACGCAGGCTCCGGAGGTAACCCGGAAGGCCATCGGCTTGGACAAGCAGACTCTTTTCGAACCGGACCCGGAGCGTCCCGGCGGGATGATTCGGATCAGTCCGGATGGTGTCCGGACCCGTGGTAAGATGGATGGGCGAAAGTTCGTGTCTGAGGTTTTCTGAGCCTGTTACAGTGACCACCACCGGCAAATGCTCTAGCGGGTTACGGATTCGGAGAGAGAAGCTAAATCCATGATCAAAGGCACGCCTCACACTCTTCACGCGGATCCGTTGATAGGCGAGACAATCTGTGAGTGTAGGGTGAGCGGCATTTCACGACGCGATAAGCAACGTGTCATATGAATCTATCAAAAAATCCATATCGAGGGATGACTGGACTTTTTTGGATAAGGACATTCGAATGTCTCCGGTGGTTCTTCTCCTAGTCTCAATCAGATCGCAGAATGCCAGTCTTATGAAAATCAGCATTTCCGGCCTCTGTGAGCGGGACATGGACCTTTTTCAAATCGAGGAACTGGGTCTGCCGAAAGGCCTCGTTATCATTCACAAGGTTGACCGCAGTTTTGTGGACCTGCAGTTCGCCGGGTGGGGTGAGCGAGTGCCGGTGTTGAGAACTCTTATTGAGGCGATCCGGGAAAATGACATGACCGTCGAGTGCGCGGCGGGGGCTGATGAGGAACAAATCAACGCGATCAAGGAAGGGATCACAGCCGCCGGGAATCTTCATCGCCGTCTCTGGGAGAATCAGGAGACACTCGAATCGCTCCTCCGCCCGGAAGGATCCAACTAGCAATTGTCATGAAAGTCACCCAACATCTCACACTCCGCGTTGCATGGCACGATTCCAAGTGGAACGGTAAAATCTGCAATCTTCCATCCGGAAACTCCTTCTGCGTCATGCTAGACCGTGTTCGTGAAGAGCGGAATGACGCGGAGGAGGACTCGCTGAGAGGAAAGGATTGGAGTGAACTTTCATTTGATCAATTGCCACCCTGCAAAGCCGAATCCGGTGGTTTCATGAACAGACTGCCATGGAAGAGGAGATTCGTGCATCCATACGCCAATAACAAGAATTGCAAAGATACTCATGGCGGCATGAAACCGCGGACACTCGAAGTGCCGCCATACACTGCCATCGCAGTACCATTTCTATGGATGCTTCGAAAGGAGCAAAAGGGCGTCGATGGAAGACTTGCCGAGCCATTGCCGCGGGATGTGGAACCTCCGTTCGCCTCTCCTTGGGTCTTCGGCAAAGAGAGGCAATGCGCCCTCTCGAACCACGTCTTTGACAAGCTCGAAAAGGACCAATCGCTCGTCTTCTTCTACGCGAAAGAAGGACATCCGCTGGGCGAAGGGATTCGGCGTCTCGTGGTAGGTGTAGGCAGCATCACGAAAATTGGAAAGCTGGAACAGTATGACAGCGACAAGGGACCGAGTTACCCGCTGTGGGACCGATTGGTAAGCCACAGCATCCGCCCGGAAGGAGAGGCGGGGTTTCTCCTGCCTTATCATGATTACCTTGCACCCGCAGGTAGTAAGGAAGAAGACGAGCGCCGAAAGGGGCTTTTACGCGAAATCACCGTCGAAGCGGAAGACTCCCACTTTGGCGATTTCTCCTACGCTGCCGAAGTCACGCGTGCGGATGTCGCTCTATCAACCCTAGTACGCTGTCTGAAGGCGGTGCAACGGATACGAGCTCATGACATCGCTACAGGGCCATGGCAGTTACGGGAGAACTGGCTGAATGCCAGAATCTCCGAAGTCTGGAAAGATCGTGGCCGTTTTCCCGGCACGGGTTCAGCCTTGGAAGCGCTGGGCCTGCGGCTAGGAACCGCCTTGGTTCTGGAGATGAGGGCCCGGGAGATCCTAAGTGCCGAAAAGAATCCATGGCCGGCCGTTATCGAAGTGCTAGAAGGGAAGCAAGCTCCGCCTCAGCCGGCCTATTCCAAGGAACTCGCAATCATCAGGCCGGTATGGGAAAGCCTTCCTGAAGAACGGAGAAACCTATTGCAACTTCTTTCCCGCTTCGACCTCACGCTGGCTCAGGCCACTCGCTTCTTAGATCCGAAAAAACGAGCGGCAAGTTTTTCCCCCTGCCCAACGGATGCAGAGATCATCGAAAATCCCTACATCCTCGCCGAAGGTGACTTGGGAACCGGCATCGAAGTCCCCGTGTCGATGACCACGATTGACCGCGGGTTGCTTCCCGACGAAGTTTCCGGAGCCAATGATCCCGTGCCGGAGCCGAGTCGTGTGGACAGCCCGAACGATCCGCGACGCGTCCGCTGCGCTCTCGTCAGCGTGCTGCGCCGCGCCGCAAATGACGGCGACAGTCTGCTGAGTCTGGCGGAATGCCAGAACCGATTGGAGCGGTTCGATACCAAAAACCCTATCCAAGTGACAACCGACTGGCTGCGCGGTCACGGCCCCTTTGTTTCAACCCGAGTTGACTTCAGAGTCCTTTCTCCTGACGGGAACGAGCGCAATGATGTTGAAACCCTGCAACTGACCGAACTCGCCCATCGCGAGGAGCGGTTGCGTAAAGTCCTGAACGCCCGGGCACTCAAGGTGGAGGCCACGCTTGGGGTGGATTGGAATGACCTGCTTATCACGGCCATCCGAAAGAACGGTGGCGAGATCGACACCTCTAACGCACGGCACAAAGACGCTCTCGCCGAACAGGCAACCGCCTTGGAGAACATCACGACGCGGCGGCTATCGGTTCTCATTGGCCAGGCGGGAACCGGCAAGACATCAATTGTCGGCGCACTGGTGGAATGCCAGCCTCTTATCCGCCAAGGCGTTCTGCTTTTGGCTCCGACAGGAAAGGCCCGCGTCCGCCTCTCGGGCGCGACCGGCATCGAGGCCATGACGGTTGCCCAGTTTCTCTACAAGTTGGGACGCTACGACGGAACACGCCAGCGCCCGACCTTCGATGGTGACAACCCGAAGGCCACCAGATACAGCGCGGCGAAAACCGTGGTGATAGACGAGGCCTCCATGCTGACCATGGATTCACTCCAAGCTATCCTCGATGGACTGGATTTGGCAACCGTCGTCAGGATCATTCTGGTAGGAGATCCGAACCAACTCCCTCCCATCGGGGTGGGGCGCCCATTTGTCGATTTGGTTTCACAGCTTGAAAATGCTCCTCAAGTCGATGGGGAAGCGGCCCTAAGCGAAGCCGTTGGCCGCCTGCAGATCGAAGTTAGAACCAATGCCGGTGCTCCTTCCGACGCGCTTCGTCTCGCTTCGTGGTATACGAATCACCCAGTGAGTGGCGACGCCGAGCGCGTTCTCAGTGAAGTGGGTGATCGTTTGGAATTCAACGACCTGGAAATTGCATTCTGGAAGTCACCCGATGATCTCCGCTCCACGCTGATGGATCAGTTTCAAAAGCATCTTGGTTTGACGAGTCGCGACGACATTGACGGGTTTAACACCGCACTTGGCTATATCGATGGCAACATGGTTTTCGCCGATCCAGACGGTATTGAAAACTTCCAGATTCTATCACCGGAACGGGCCCGCCCGTATGGTGTTCATGAATTAAACCGATGGATTCAACGCACCTTCCGGGCGAAAGAACTTCGGGATAGTCGAGATTTGCCTTACAGGAACTCATTCGGTGACGAGGGCATCGTTCTTCGGGACAAGGTCATTCAAATCAAAAATCAAACGCGTGAAGGCTACAACTGGGCGCTCAAAACGAAAGCTGAACAATACATTGCAAATGGTGACATAGGCGGAGTTGGCACCGATAAGAGTGGATTCCTTAATATCGCGTTTGCAGGTAAGCCAGACTTAACATTCGGCTATGGAAGCCGGGATTTTAAGAATGATTCAGCCCCCTTGGAACTCGCCTATGCGCTGACCATCCACAAGGCCCAAGGCAGTCAGTTCAAAACCGTCTTCGTCATCCTGCCGAAAGCATCGCGACTCCTGTCTCGCGAGCTTCTCTACACAGCCCTCACCCGGTCCCGGAACCGCCTCATTCTGTTGATTGAAGGCGAAAACAGCGGCATTCTCCACGAACTCAGCAAACCTGAGCGTTCCGATGCCGCGCGCCGGAACACCAACCTGTTCAGTGCTGTGGTGCGCCGGGAAGCCGATACACCGCCCTACGCGGAACACCTCATCCACAAGACGCGCAAGGGCCACATGGTCCGAAGCAAAACCGAACTCATCATCGCCGACAAGCTCTTCAACGCGGGGATCTCCTACGAATATGAAAAGCCCCTCGACGGAGAAACGAGGAGGAGTCGGATCTTTCCGGACTTCAGTTTCACCGCCGCCGCCGGGGATCTCATCATATGGGAACACTTCGGGCGCATGGACGATCCGAAATACGTGGATGGGCACGAATGGAAAATGAAGTGGTACGCCGACAACGGCTTCGTCGAAGGAGAGAACCTCTTTCTGACAAAAGAAACCTTGGCGTCCGGGGTTAAGTCCGAGGATTTCGATGTGGTGCTCGCCAAGATCCAGGAAGCCATCTAACTGCCCAAGTGACTTGACCAAGTCAGATGGGGTTCTGAAGATACTGGCTACAAAAGTGATAGGGGTGTCGATCATGAAACCTGCCGAGGTTGTCGGAGGGCGATTGGGTTGGCGCGCGTGAAGGTTGGAAGGGGCTTCTGGCACCCCTAACCAGGGTGCAATATTTGCGGGTGTTTACCCCGGGTCATCGGCCTGTGGCCTCGACACCGGGGCTACCTGCTGCGATCCCGCCGGGATCGAAGAGGGGAGGGGCCGGCAAGAGAAGGAGTACCGTGCAAAAGAAGGGTGCCGTGAAAGAGAAGAGGCAAGGGCGAAAAGGGCGAGGCAACGCGCGGGTTCAAGCCGGGCTGATCGATGTGATCTCCGGGGTTGCGGTGGCCAGGCAAGCGATGAACTCCGGCGTTCTTTCTTTCATGACCGTCATAGCGTTTTCGCGCGCTCTGCCAACGACAGAAATGTCGTTGCCCCTTACTGGAAGAGCTGCGGTGGCTGCCGTAGGGAAGGTAATGGAAGCGGAGCGGATAGAGTCCGGGGCGAGGGCCTCAAGGCGTGGTGGTCTTACGGCGAATTTCCAGGCGGCCGAAGCGGGATTTTTCCTGGCCGGTGGCGGAGGCGTCGGGGACGGTGACGCGCTCCCATTGCGCGTCGAGGATTTCTGTTAGTCCGGTGAAGTCTTCCTGGCGGGAGAAGTTAAGGAAGTCCCCGGTGAATTCCGCGGCATAGCCGGCGGTGGACGAATCGCGGCGGCGGTCGAAGATCATTCTCAGGCGGCGGCCGGCGGGGATTTCAGCAGTATCAGCCCGCTGAGCGCGAAGCTGAGC
>CAXTTX010000232.1:0-1931 GCA_964247045.1 uncultured Verrucomicrobiales bacterium
GACGGTCGCCCAGCAGGCCGATGGCCTCCTTGATCGCTTCCGGAACGGCATCCGCACCGTATTCCGGCAGGTCGTCCGGGAGCTTGGTGCCGGTGGTCTTTTCGACGAGGTCGGCGATGATCTTGAGATCCAGCGCGGATTTGGAGAGACCGTCGTTCCGGTCCCTCACGCGGATGCGGGAAATGGATTCCACCGGCCTGCCGCTCTGGGCCGCCAGAACGGGAACCACGTCCTTCAGCAGGGGCGAAAGGTTGAGCGTGTTCGCCTTCGGATGGTCCGGGATGTGGCGCTGCTTGAGGAATTCCGGGCGGCCGATCAGTTCGTCCAGCGTGCGGACACCGATCTTCGCCATGTATTCGCGGGCCTCTTCGGCCACAGCCGTGAAGTAGTTGATGACCATGTCCGGCGTGCCCTTGAACTTCGCGCGGAACTTCGGATCGGTGGTGGCGATGCCGACCGGGCAGGTGTTCAAGTGGCACTTGCGGACATACACGCAGCCCATGGCGATCATCGCGGTGGTGCCGAAGTTGTATTGCTCCGCGCCGAGGATGGCGGCGACGACCACGTCCTTGCCGTTGCGGATGCCGCCGTCGGTGCGGAGGATGACCCGGTCCCGCAGGTTGTTGATCAGAAGCGTCTGCTGGGCTTCGGCAAGGCCGAGTTCCCAGGGTGATCCGGCATTTTTCGTGGAGGACAGGGGAGATGCCCCGGTGCCGCCGTCATGGCCGGAAATGAGGATGTTGTCCGCCGATGCCTTGGCACAACCGGCGGCGACCGTGCCGACGCCGGATTCCGCCACTAGTTTCACCGTGATGCGGGCGCGCGGGTTCACTTCCTTGAGGTCGTGGATGAGCTGCGCGAGGTCCTCGATGGAGTAGATGTCGTGGTGCGGTGGCGGGGAAATGAGCTGCACGCCGGGCTGCGTGTTCCGCAGGCGGGCAATGAGGGCGTTCACCTTGTGACCGGGAAGCTGGCCGCCCTCGCCGGGCTTGGCTCCCTGCGCCATCTTGATCTCCAGTTCGTCCGCGTTGACGAGGTAGAAGGCGGAAACGCCGAAGCGCCCGGAAGCGATTTGCTTGATATAAGAACGGGCGAAATCACCGTTCGCGTAGGGCTTGTAACGAATCGGATCCTCGCCGCCCTCGCCGGAGTCCGACTTGCCGCCGATGCGGTTCATGGCGATTGCCAAGGTCTCATGAGCCTCGGGAGAAAGCGCCCCTAGGGACATCGCGGCCGTGGTGAAACGGCGACGGATGTTGTCCATCGGCTCGACTTCTTCGACCGGGATCGGCCCGCTGGCGGCTGGCACGAAATCGATAAGGTCCTTGATGGCCACCGGCTTGGTTTCCAACGAGACACGCACATATTCCTCGTAATCTTCAGCCTTGCCGGATTTGACGAAAGTGTGGAAATTCTTGATGACCTCCGTGGTGTAAACGTGGCGCTCGCCCGCCTTCCGGTAACGGTTGTAGCCGGGGTCTCCAAGGTCGAGAGTCTCGCCGCTTGGAACGGCCGTTTCATACGCCGCGCGGTGGCGGATGATCGACTCTTCCGCGATCTCAGTGAAGCCAACACCACCGATGGCGGAGGGAACACCGGTGAAGGAGAATTCAACGACCTCGTCGCCGACTCCGATGGCCTCGAAGGTCTGCGCGCCCTGGTAGGAATTGAGCACGGAGATGCCCATCTTCGACATGATCTTGAGGATGCCCTTCTCCAGCGCCTTGCGGTAGTTGGTCATCGCCTTCTTCGGCGTGACGTCCAGCTTGCCCTTGCCGGCATCCGCCGCGATCAGCTGGCGCACTGAGGCGTAACCGAGGTAAGGGCAGATGGCGGTGGCCCCGAAACCGAAACAGCAGGCGATGTGGTGCACGTCGCGGACCTCGCCGGAATCGACGACGATGGAGGCGCGCATGCGCTTGCGGATGCGG
>CAXTTX010000232.1:1941-8599 GCA_964247045.1 uncultured Verrucomicrobiales bacterium
CACTTCCTGGTTGTCGATGGAGTAGCCGCGCTTGCGGATGCGGGTGAGGTGATGGTGGATCGTGCCGATCGCCAGCAGGGCGGGAATCGCGATTCGGGAGGCCGAAATCGCGCGGTCCGAGAGGATCAGCACGTTGCGGTCATCCTGAACGGCCTTTTCCGCCTCCAGGCAGAGTTCGTCGAGGCGCGCCTTGAGGCCTGCCGCCCCGGACTCCGCGGGCCAGGTGCAATCGAGGACCCAGGAGGGGAAACCGTATTCGCCGAGGTGCTTGATCTTGTCGAGCTGGTGCTCGAAGAGGATGGCGCTGTCGAGGCTCACCGTGTTGCAGTGCTCCGGAGTCTCCTCCAGCATGTTGCGCTCCGGGCCGAGGCCGGCGCCGAGCGACATCACCGCCCATTCGCGGATGGGGTCGATGGGCGGGGAGGTCACCTGGGCGAAGCGTTGCTTGAAATACGTGTAAAGCAGGCGCGGCTGGGTCGAAAGGATCGCCAGCGGGATGTCATCGCCCATGGAATAGACGGCCTCCTGCGCACCCTTGATCATCGGCGGGAAAACCATGTCCAGTTCCTCCAGCGAAATGCCATGGGCCACCTGTTGGCGGGAAAGGTCGAGCGGTGACAGGCTGATGTCCGGCACCTCCGCCTCCGGGGAAACGAACTTGGCGAGTTCGAGCTGGTTCTCGTCGATCCAGCGGCGGTAGGGCTTCTGCTTGGCGAGTTCGTTCTTGATCTCGACATCGTACTTGAACTGGCCGGTGGCGGTGTTCGCGGAAATCATCTGCCCGGGGCCGAGGCGGCCTTTCCGGACGATGGTGGCGTCGTCCAGAATCACCGCGCCCGCTTCGGAGCCGATGTAGAGGATGCCGTCTTCCGTGATCTTGTAGCGGGAAGGGCGCAGGCCATTGCGGTCCAGCGACGCGCAGAGCTTCGTGCCATCCGTGAAAACAAGGCCCGCGGGACCATCCCAAGGCTCCGAGAACGAACGGGTGTATTGATAGAACGCCCTCAGTTCGTCGGAAATATCCGCGTCGTTGCGATAGGCGGGCGGCACCAGCATGCACATCGCGTGCTCCGGCGCGCGGCCTGATAGAATGAGCAATTCCAGCGCATGGTCCAGCGAGGCGGAGTCCGATTCGCCGTGGCGCATCAGGTTTTTCACCAGCTCGATGTCATCGCCCCAGATGTCGGAGGCGAAGAACTCCTCGCGGGAAGTCATCCAGTTGCGGTTGCCTTCCACGGTGTTGATCTCGCCGTTGTGGCACATCATGCGGAAAGGCTGCCCGAGCGGCCAGGCCGGGAAGGTGTTCGTCGAGAAACGCTGGTGGTACAGCGCGATGGAGACCTGGTAGTCCGGATCCTCGAAATCGAGGTAGAAGGCCCGCAACGCGGCCGGCATCGCCAGCGCCTTGTAGGAAATGAGGCGGCTGGAAAAACTGGGCATGTAGAAGCCCTGGATATCCTTGGTGCGGTGCTCGATTTCGCGGCGACAGAGGTAGAGCTTGCGCTCGAAATCCAGCGCCTCCATCCCGGCGGGGCGCAGCATCAGCAGGTGCTGCATCTTCGGGCGGGTGGCGAGGGCGATCTTGCCGAGGGCGTCCGGATCGACCGGCACGTCGCGCCAGCCGATTTGCGCGATGTTTCGCTTCGCCGTCACCTGATCGGTGATTTCGCGGATGCGGGCTTCCGCCGCGTCGTTTCCGGCCGGGAAAAAGAACACCGCGACGGCGAGATCCGCGTCGTTTTCCAAGGTGTGGCCGAGCGCCGCCGCCGACTTGCGGAACAAGGGGAAGGGGAGTTGGGTGAGCACGCCGGAGCCGTCGCCCGTTTTCATGTCCGCATCGACCGCGCCGCGGTGGGTCATGCAGCAGACCGAGGTGAGCGCGTAATCCAGCACCTTGTAGCTCCGCTCGCCCTTCAGATGGGCGATGGCCCCCATGCCGCAGTTGTCATGTTCCTGGGAAAGCCGGTGCAGGGAACCGGGCACGAGAGGGGTGCTGGAGTGGTAAAACGGGTTCATGGCAGTCAATGGGTCCCGGCGGGGCCGCGGGCCCGTGACGGGGTGCGGAATAAACGACAGGTCCCGTTGACTGCCAAGCAGGAATTGTGCCCGGAAGCGGGTGGGGGACATTCCCGGAAGCAGGGGGCGGAATTCCGGAAATCACCCGGTCCGGGACGGTTCCCGTCTAACGGGTTTCCCGGCCGCCGGGGCCTCAGAAGTCCTCGCCGGGCGCCGGGGGCGGCAGCAGCCCGCGATCCACAAGAAAACGGTCCGCCGTGCCGATGGACGACTCGAAATTCTTGTGGCTGACGTTGAAGTTGAAAAAGCTGTGGTCGGCCTTCTGGAAATCGATCAGTTCGCAGGAATTTCCACGCCAGCGGAGGCGGCGGCGGAATTTCTCCACTTCTTCAAACGGCGTGATGCGGTCCGACTTGCCGTGGAAAAGGAGCATCGGCGGCAGCTTCCGGCGCAGCAGGGAGGTCGGGCTGAGGCGCTTGGCGGTCTTCGCATCCGGGAAGCGCTCCATGGCGGTCCCTTTGGCGGCGGTGTTCACCAGCGCGCTGAAAAGGATGAGCGCCTGGGGCGTGCAGGTGAGGCCGTCCACGGGCGGCAGATCCTTCGCTTTTGGCATCGCGGTCAGCAGGGCCAGGTAGGCGCCCCCGGCGGCTCCACCGACGGTGATCTTGTCCGGATCGAGATTGAACGTGTCCGCGTTCTGGCGCAGCCAGCGGATCAGTTCACGCGCGTCCTCGATGGCTTCTAACGGACCGGTCGAATGCCTGGCCTGCGTGCGCGTCTCCGCGGCGACGGCCACCGCACCGCGGCTGGCGAAGTGAAGGCAATGCGGGACGAACTGCGTCGGCGTCGGTGAATCCCAGAAGCCGCCGTGGAAGAAAACCACCACGGGGCGCGGCGGGTCACTGTCACCACCCTTCGGTGGGAAAAAAAGATGAGCCAGCACATCACCCTGCGGGCGTTGTTCGTAAACGTAAGTGGATGCGTCCTTCAGGATCTCCCGGTCGCGCGCCTCGCCGATCGGCGCCACTTTCTGCAAAATGCTGCTCATGTTGAAATTCCCGCCGCCCACAATCGAATCGGCATGCGATTTGTTTGTTGTGGAACAAGGCTTCTTGTCCAATCGTTTCGCCAATGAAGCACCTGATTTTCGCGTTTTCCACGATTTTCGTCACGGTGGCGGCCGCTCAGGAAAATATCCGGCCCGCGTTGGAGACGACCTACAGCGCGTGGCGCGAAGCGATGATCCGGAAAGATCCGTCCATCTGGCAGCGCGTGACCGCGGAACACCGGCGCGTGGAAGTGCGCAACCGCATCGTCTCCGAGAAGCAGCCGTTTCCCGCCGCGGTCTTCAATCTGCCGGCACCACCGCCATCGATCCAGGGACTGAAATTCCTGGAGGCGAAGCAGAAGGGCCCCACGGCGAAGGCGTCTTATTTTGGCAAGATCGACTTCGGCGTCGGTGGCGAACCCACGGAAAATTTGCTCGTGCTCTCCTTCATCAAGGGCGGCGGGGGATGGTTGTATGACCGCGCGGATTTCGTGAACCTCACGGCACTGCCCGCGGTGAAAAAGGAACTCGCGGAAGGCAACCTGAAGTACCTCACCGAGACGCCCGAGGCACAGCCGAACGGCCAGGTGCCCATCACCCCTTCGGAAGCCCCGCGCGCGAAATACATCGCGAAGGTTTACGTGTTCTGCCCGGGCCGTGAGGTGCAGTTGCAGGTGAACAAAATCAGCCGCCACCGCTTCGCGAATGCGAAGGAGGCGGAGATCGTCATCGGCGGTGCGGTGGACGGGCCGAACGAGGTCACGTTCACCACGAAGAAACTGGAAGGGGGTACGGGCAAGGAGGCCCTGACCATCCGCGTCTATCTGATGTCGGAAGTCGCGGGCACCCAGCCGGTGAAGGCCTTCCAATACCAGGTCGCCGAGGGCGAGGCCGTGAAACCCTTCGGAACCGAGACTTTCAACCTGGACGCGGCCACGGCCGCTAAACTTGTCGTGAAATAGGAGTAGCCGTTGTAGGGTTTTCCCCGATTTTCCGGGTCCATCAGCCCGGCTCCTTGACTGTAAAGGTGGTCCGGTTAGCTCTAGGCCATGCGCATCGTGCACGCGGAAACTGGGAAATTTCACCATATCCGGCGTATTTCGTTTTATTCCGTCGAGCATGACGAATTCAACCCGGCGCCGGTGACCGGAAATATTCTGCTGAGGGATTCCGACGGCCCGCTGCAACCCGGAACCTATCTGCTGCCCGATATGGGCTCCATGAGGATCGTGATCCGCAGGGCGACCGACACCAACGAGTTTGCCGTGCCCAATACCAAGCTGAACGGACTGGCAGAGCCCAGGGCGAAGACCGGTTTCCTCGGATTGCACCCGCGGGCGGGGTCTAATCCGTGAGGAGAGGACCCCGGTCAGGAAATCAGGGGGTTCGGGTGATCCGGACATTTTCCGGAACTGGCAGGCTGACTGAAACTTTCTGCAGGCTAAACCCGAAAATCGTCTTCTTGTCGTATCTGCCGTCATGATCGGTGTCCGATAGATTCCAATCGCGATCCGCCGCGCCGGGATAGACGTGTTTTTCGAGATCGATGCGGCCGTCGTGATTTCGGTCGTGGTAAGTCACGCGCTCGCTTTCCCGATGATTGCCACAGGCGGCAAGGGCCAGAAGGAGGATGAATTTCATCGAGGAGAACAGATGGCAGGCAATTGCTAAACCGGCGAGACAGTTCTACGGAACGTAAGCACAAACACGTTCGCCGTGGCGATCAAGAAGATGCCGACCCCCATCACGTGGAGCACCGTCCGCAGGTCCGGCTCGGCCCTGATGAGAATGAATATCCCGATCGTCGACAATCCTCCTGTTGGAATGCCGAAGCGCTCCTATCGCCCCGCTCTGATATGATCATTCCCCCCATGGGAACCGGCCGCGTTCGCAAATTCCAACCCCTCCGGATACGGCTTGTAAGCTGGTGCGGATTTGTATTTGGTAGGGTTAACCCCTTGAGGATCACCCATGATAAACACACGCGTCGCATCCGCCCTTGCCGCCTTCTTTCTCATCGGTTCGGTCCACGGGCAGGTCACTGTCCTGCGCCATTTCAAAATGGGCGAGGCCGATCCCGGCGCGGTGGAGGGCGCGGTGGTGACACAGACGGTAGACAGCGCCTCCTCCAATCCGCTGACCTTGACCGGGGAGCCTCACTACTCGACGGATTCGCCCCAGTATTACGAGAAATCCACGATCGACTTCAGCGGTGCCAACCGCTGGGGATCGACGCCCAATCCGGATTTGCTGACCACGAATTTCGGGGTGGAAACCTGGGTGAAGCCGACCAGCGCCACCGGGACCAAGTTCATCCTGTACTCCGGGACTGCAGGAAGTGGCTGGGGAATCGTCCAGCTGGCGGAAACCGGCACGTTCCGGGCCATTTTCGGGGGCCAGACCTATTTCGGTGAGGGTGAAATCAAGGTGGGCGTGTGGACGCACCTGGCCTTCGTGGTCACAGGGGACACGGCGACTTTTTACGTCAACGGCGTGCCGTCCGGCGCCAGCGTGGTCTCGAATCCCTCGCCGCCGGACTCGACCCTCTACGTTGGCACGAGTCCCACGCTGGGGGCGTATTTCGGCGGGCTCATGGATGACGTGCGGATCTTTACCTTCGAGCCCGGCACGTTCACGCCCGGCCTGCTCCTCTACAAGCCGCCGCTCGCCCTGGCCATCGAGCAGGATGGAATTCAATCCACCCTGACCTGGCCCTTGGACTACCCCCGGTTCAGTTTGCAAACCACCACCGACCTGACGGCCTCGTGGCAGTTTGCCAGCACCCCGTTGAAACTGGACGGGAAATTCCACGTCACCCAACCGATGAGCCCCGGACCCGCCAATCAGCCGGTGGTCCCCAAGCGTTTCTTCCGGCTGAAAGAGGATGCGGCAGAGATGGCCGCCCCGAGACTGGGAGATGGCAAATTCATCATCATCACCAGCGGCGGTCAGCCCAAGAACGTGGTCGATTACAATGCCGCGAATGCCAACCGTATTTCCAACGGCCAAGCGTCGTCGATCGATGCCCGGGGCTTTGTGGATCCTGCCGACCCCAATGGCATCCTGTTGCCTCTGCAATTCCACTGGATCGTCAAATACCCTACCCTGCCGGATCCGTACTCGGCGGCGGGAATGACAGGCTATCATTCCCCGGTTCTGATGATGGAGCCATCGACCTTGGCTCAACAACCCGAGCCGGCCAGTATCATGGGACGGGGCGCCGCGTTCAGGTTGGAGGTTTACTCTCCAAACTCGGGCCTGACGACGGTTCTCACCACCCAAATACAAAGCGTTGGTGTGGGCCTTACCCTAACCATGTACAGTGACTGTCAGACGGAGACAAGCGCCTGCGGGTCGTGCCCCTGTACTCAAGCGTCCGCGCTGCCAGCGACCGAGCCCCCTTGATAGGCTTTGCCTCATCGGCTGTCATCACGGAGCGGAAAACTTCCGCGTCAGGTTCTGGTGCAGCTTGGCCAGCAGGAGCATTTCCTGTCCTTGGAGACCTTTCTCGGCCAGTGAGGGGGTGGCGGCCTGGAGATCAAACAGCGACTGCCGCATCTGGTCGTCCTTGATCAGGCTCTGCAGCCAGAATAC
>CAXTTX010000233.1:0-4696 GCA_964247045.1 uncultured Verrucomicrobiales bacterium
GGTGACGCGCTTCTCCAGTTGGGAGGCGAACGTCTTGGCGGTGTAGCCGGTGAGCCAGAGGATGATCTCATCGACCTCGGCGCAGGAGCGGCCTTTCTTTTCCGCCTTGGCGAGGTAGAGCGGATAGACCTCGGCGAAGGGGATGCCGTAGATCCGGTGGGGCTTCATGTCACGGGGCTCTTCAGTTTTGTCACTTCCCGTTTTGCGGTGGGGAGGGAGGGAGGCCGGCTTTCTCGCGTTCGAGGAGGCCGATGAAGTCCTGGAGTTCCTTGGTGCGGGCACCGGCGGGGTCTTCGGCGATGGCTTTCTTCAGGACCTCGATGGCTTCATCCTTTTTCCCGGCGGAGGCCAGGGTACCGGCATGGTGGCCGTGGACCTGTTGCCGCGTCTCTCCCTGGACGAGCGGATCTTTCAGGGTGCCCTCCACCAGTTTTTCAACCCCGTCCAGATCTTGCTTCGAACGGAGTTCACCGAGGTCCTTCATGAATTTCGCGAAGCGGGAATCCACGGCTTCCTTTTTCTGGAAGCCCGTCTCGTCGGCGGGATCCGCCTCCAGGATGCTGGCGATGACTTCCGGGTAGTTGATGCGGATCATGTCGCTGCCGAGGCCCAGCGTGTCGAGGGCGGCGATGAGGAGGCGGGCTTTCTCAGGGCCGGTCGCCGCGGCGGCATCGGTGAAGGCCTGGTCGCGTGCCGATTTGTTAGAGAGTTGTTTTTCGAGGAGGGGCAGGTAGGCGTCCGGTCCGCCGGGTTGATAGCCGGTGGCGGCGAAGGGTTTCCCATCGGCATCGCAGAGCAGGATGGTGGGGTAGCCCTTGATGGGATACTTTTCGAGCAGCCTGGCGTTCTGTTCCAGCAGGGAGGGGGCGAGTTTGGTTTTGTCCTGCGGGTAGTCCAGTTCCACGAGGGTGAACTTGCCTTCCACGCCGGGCAGGAAGGCGGGTTGGTCGAAGACTTCCTTGCGCAGGCGGATGCACCAGGAACACCAGTCGGAACCGGTGAAGTCGATGGGGAGGTTTTCCTTGCCGGCGGCGGCCTCCTTGCGGGCGGCCTCGAAATCGGTCGACCACCCGGCGGCGCCCGCGGCGGGGAGGGCAAGCATCAGCAGGATGGCGGCGGAAAGAAGGCGGGAGTGGGGTGACATGGGGGGTCGTGGGAGTGGCTGGGGGAGCTTAGGAGGAGGCGCGGGGAATGCGAGGGCATTTCCCGGACCGGCGCGGGCCGTGTTTTTTGGTTTGTCCGGCTTCGGTTCGTGGACAGAAAGTCTGTCCCGAATGGCACTGCTTTAAGCCGGATTTCGTTGAAAATGAACCCCCTGTTGGCCGGGTCCTCTTTCCTTGGAAAAGCCCCTGAAATCACTGGAATTGCGCCACAGAATCCTTCCTAACAGCTGTCCTGAACCGGGCCTTTGGAAATCAACGAAAAGGAGCTTAAAGGAGTGCCATTCAGGTCTGTCCCTTTATCTGTGTCCCTTTGTCTAAAAACCTCAAAAAGCTCTTGATTCGATCTGATCCTACTGGCGCCAATCATGCAAATGGTTGCGGTATGGCAGGATGATTGGCTTCCCGCAGATTCAACCGATATACATCTGGCGGGCGACCGTCAAATTCCCCGCTTGATCCGCTTGCTCCGCCAGAGAACCGGACTCTCCGGCCCAGCGGAGTGCCTCCTGCTGCTGCGTGTCGATTTCCGAATACAGACTTTCCAGCAAGCGATTGACGGACAATGCATCCGCCAGCACTTCGACGATCTGGCCGGACAAAGTCATACAGTCGCGTCCGTCATTCGCCGCCTCGTGAAGCAAGGCCAACCCGTGGTCGAGTTCCTCCCTTTGGAGCCGGAGATGTTCCGCGGTGTTTTCATGATGATCGGCTATTGGCGACAAGTAGCGCATCCGCATTTTGCAGGAGAGTGTATCGTTCCAAAGGCCGAGGATGTCGTTCAGGAAATCATTCGTTCCATCGGATTTGAGCTTCGCGGCCGTTGCCGAATCCGCAGTGATGTCCAGTTGGTTTCGTAGCCAAGACAGATCGGGAATCATGGAAGAACAGGGTGGTTGAGGAGGCGGTCAGGTCCAACCGCGGTCGAACATTCTCACGGAGTCGAGACGTTCCCGGATCTCGAGAGTTCCCGCTGTCGTGAGTCGCCGCGCGTCGTCGTCCTGTTCCCGGGCCGCGTTTGCTTGAAAGGCGGCCGACTCATGAGTGGAGTCGGCCGCGCGGGAACGGGCAATCATGTGCTCCGCCGTTTCGGTTTCGCGGATGGCGAGTTGGGAGGCATTAGTGACCAATCGCCCCAAGCGCGAAAGTTCTTCCCCGGCCCGCTCCTGCAAGGCCTCACACCCACGAACAAGTTCTCCCGCGCGTGTTGCCGCTTCCACGGCCTGCCCCGCGACCGCGACGGCTTGCCGACAGGCGGAGAGACGATCGTTGGCCCCGCTGAGTTCGCGTTTGGCGGAGCGGAGTTCATCCAAGGCTTCGTTAAGCTGACGTTGGCAGTGGTCCACGGCGGCCCGGGCTTGCCGCACTGCCGCTTCCTGGCGCGAGGTGTCGGCCGGGCGATACATTGGATTGCCCTTGCTGTCCTTGCCTGCGAATTCCATCCTGCCGCGGGCGGCCGCGAGCTCCGATTCCGCGCTGCGCAGCTGATATTTTGCCTGTTCGAGGGCTTGTTGCGACCTCGCCACCTCCGATTGCGCCTGATTTACCCGGTAGGTGGCATGCGCGACCCATTGTTCCGCGTCACTCTCTTCGGATTTCCACGTTTTCAGTTTGGAACGGGCTGTTTCATTGGCGTCCCTGGAAGCAGCTGACGTGGTGTTGATCTGATGGGAAAGCTCCGCGAGTCGCGCCTCCCGATGTCTCTCGTCTTCGCGGGCCCGCGCTGCCTCTTCCTCATCGACCACGGCCTGATACTGGATCGAGGCCGACCACCCGCGGACTTGTGTCGCCGCCTCGGTGGATTGGCGCTGTGCATGAACCGAATCCACGATTGCCGTGGTCCAGCGATGCAGGGTGTCCTCCAGTTGGTAGGTGAATTCCATGACAGCACTGATCATTTGCTGGGGATCAAGACCGCCCGAGCCCGTGGAAATTCCCGCGGACACTCCAAGGCTCCGGACCGCTCTCGCTACGGCGGTAGAAGCAGAGCGGTTGTTCAGCGGGCGATGGGTTTTGTCGCGGGCCGCCCGCGCCAGTTGTTCCAGGACATCTGCCCCGATAATGCCGATTCTTTGGAGCATGCGGGCGATTGCCAGATCCCGTTCCCTGACACGGGCTTGTTTTGCGCGGTTCGCCGAGCGTGGCAGCGGATCATAGTTGCCGGGAAAGTTTCTCGCTGCCACGGAATGCGAATAGGCAACGATGTGGTCGATCTCGACTTTTTCCCCGGCGAATTTGCCCCGCTGGATGACGCCCGAATATCCATTCCTCATTCTCGCGCCGGCTTCGGTGAAGCATCCGAAGGTTTCGAATTTGCGCCACGCGCCGGGCAGCGAGCGGGCAAGTAGGTCGCATTCCAGAGGGCTCCAACCGGCGAGGGGCAGCAACTCCCCCAGACGTGATTCAATGTAATGTTTGCGAGCATGAAGTCCCGGGCCGACGGCCTCCCGGGCATGTTGCTCCAGCCACCACATCAACCGGTTGAAACGTTTTGCCGGGGCGTCGCGGCTCTTCAACCCCATCACCTTTCCGCGGTTCAAAAGGGGAGATAGGATCGGGTCGTAACCGGTGGGGAATTCGGACACTTCATCAATGGGGTAGGTGGAATTGCGGAGAGCCGGTCACAGGTGACGTAAGTTCTCCGTGCGCTCTTCCAGGTGGCGTGAGAGCGCGGCGGTAGATGCAATATACTTTTGGAACCACTCGGAAGTCCTTGCCCAATCCCGTTGGAACTCTTCGGCTGAGTTGCCGCCGTAGACGGAGAATAGCGCATGGAAAAGATTCTCCATTTCCCGGAACTCGTTTTCCAGCTGGGCACGTTGGCGCTCCAGGCACTGGCGGTAGTTAGCAAGGCCGACTTGCAGGCGGTCAACATCGAGGGCCATGTCAGTGCAGGTAGTTTCCCAGGTGCCTCAGGCGGTCAGCCAGCGTTTCCACATAGCGCGGACCGATCCTCTGGTTGTATTCCGCCATTTCTTCTTCAAGCGGAAGCCAGGTGCGGTCGTAATCGCGTCGCATCGAATCATTCCAGAGTGGGGACACGCCCTGATGGGCGCGTTCGACTTCGGCGAATGCCGATTTCAGGCGGTCGTTGAAAAGCGTCAGGCCGTTGGCAACGGCGCTTGCCCTCTCGAATATGTCGTCCATTGACATGGTGGGATGTTTGGTTGGGGGTTGATGGGATCAAGATTGCCGCCATCATCGCCATGCGGCGAAGTGGCTGGCGAGGCGCTGGAACTGCTCGTCCCAAGGGATTTCGGCATCCACGGTACAAGGTTTGAACTTGGTATCCTTGCCACTCGATGTATCGCGGTGCAGGGCGAAGATGGGACTGGACTCGCGCTGCAGCCTTGAAGCCGCGTCGCGCTCGAAAATCAGGAAGGAGTCCGCGTCGCCCATCTGGGTCGCGATGCGGTGCTTGAATAGTTCCAACTGACCGCGTTCGAAAATCTGCTTCACGGAGGCCGCGGTCGGCAGGGAGAGAACGATGTGGAGACCGGCGGAAGGGCCCTGCCTCAGCAACCTCTTGAGAAGCG
>CAXTTX010000233.1:4706-8420 GCA_964247045.1 uncultured Verrucomicrobiales bacterium
AGCGCGGAGTCCTCGCTGTCCTCGAGTGTTCCGAAGCGATTTGCGGCGCGCGCCAACGAAGCCGAGCGGTCCGCTCCGGCCACAATCAGGAGCCAAGTGGCTTGTCCGGCCAATTGGCTTTCGTCCAAGGCCTCCCGTTGGTCCAATTCGGCGCTCCAGAGCGCCAGCCATTCTCCCAATATGCGGGGCTCCGTGGCGCATTTGCAATCGTAGCCCAGAGGTTGTAGCAGGGCGGCGGCCGTGTTTTCAAGCATGCCTTGCCAAGGGGTTCCCGGAACGGAGCGATCCAAGCACCAGATGCGGATGGCACCGGTAGGTTCCATGACCGGGATGGAGGAGAGCATGGCCGCCATCATTCCGATCAAAGCCATCTGGTTGTCACCGACCATGAGGACATTGTCCCCTTGGCGCCGCCTCAGGATTACACGGGCTTGGCCGTGGACATTCAGTTCCTGGCCAAGCCACAGGGCCAGGGGCCTTTCTCCGGAGAACCAGTCGGCGACCGCCAGGCCTCCTTGATGGGCAGGGGCCGCCGCGATTTTTCTCCAGGTGTCGCTATCCGGCCGGCAAGGGAGCCTCACGATATCCAGCATTTGCGGATTCTCACAGAAATTCGGCTGTTGCGTGCCATCGAAAACCACGGGCGCAAATCGTTTTTCCGGCGGCAATTCGTTCTCCGCTTTCAGTTCCACGGCTGCCAGAAGCGGAGCAAGATGTCTGTCCTTGTCCACATAGGCCACTTTGCCGAACTCGTTGGCTTCCTCCGCCCCTACCTTGTCATTCACCACGGCTTTGCCGGGTTGGTCACACTGTTCGATGAGGGACCGGCCCTTGCGGCCGAATTCGGTGAGGCCCTGGATGTCCGCCAAGGCCATTTTCAAGGCAATGCGGAGATGCATGTTTCCGAAGATGGAGGTCTGGTTCAACATTCCCGCGGCGCCGAACCGCTGGCTTCCAAGAAGCAGGTGCAAACCCGCGCTGCGACCCTGTTGCGCGAGCTGCATCAGCAGCGCCGAGGCTTCGCCGTTTTTGTCATCTTCAAAGAGGCGCTGGTACTCGTCCACGAGAAGCAGGCAACGAGGCAGGGCGCTATCGACCGATCCCCTTTCGCGATATTCCGAATAGCTGCTGACGCCAGACCGCTTGAACAGTTCGTTGCGCCGTTCCATCTCCGCCTTGAATTCCCTCAGGACACTGCGCGACAACTCGGGCTCGGAATTGAGAGCCACCACCCGGGCGTGGGGCAAAGTCCGATAGAACTGGAATTCCGTTCCTTCCTTCAAATCGACGAGATAGAGCTCCAGTTCTTCGGGGCTATAGCGCATGGCCAGACCGGAGATGAGCGCATGATAGAGAATCGATTTTCCCGAGCCGGTGGTTCCCGCCACCATTCCATGGGAGCATGCGCCACCGTCACCCTGCGCTCCGAACCAGAGGTTGAGGTGCCGGTCCCGCCCGCTCGACCCGACCGGAGCGCTCACCATGTGGGTCGCGTCTCCCGTCCACCAACGGTCCGGTGGCGGTGAGAGATCTTCCCAAGAAACCCGGGTTTCCGGCGGCTTGGCCAGTTTGAGGAGCTCCAGGATTCGCGACATCGCGCCGCCCTGCGGGCCTTGGAGTGGCTCGATCCCGCAGCGGTCCGCCCGCCATTCCGCGGGTGGTGAGGAAAGATCCAGACTCCAAATCTCGCCGAAGCCATCCCAGCTCATGTCCCGCGGCAGTTCCTTTTTCAGCGAACGATGGAGGAACAGGTATTTCCCGGCGACCGGCCCGTTCTTCGCGATGGCCTGTAGTGATTCGATCGAACGCCGGTCATACCCGTCGGGGAAATTGGCCGCGATGATGAACTCGTAGCGCTGGTTGGCCTGGATGGTGTCAGGCAATTGTTCAAACGACAGGGTCTTGTCGTCGAGGTAGGATTGAATGATGCGGCGGATTTCGGCGAGCACCGGATCCAGATCCCGGAAGAGATCGGTGCCTCCGCTCTGCCGGACAAATGGCAGGTTGTTCTCCATCGGAAACGCGCGGCCGGCACCAGCGGGGTCCAGCAGGGTGAATGTCGCTCCGTGCGGCATCAACGTTGCCATCTGGATGACCAGCGCGTGCATGGCGGACAGGCTTTGTTCCTCCGAGCGTCCGCCGATCACCACGGTCTTCGCTTGTCCGATGAAGGGAATCAGACAGGGCCAGGATAGGCCGCTGTTGTCTAGCTCCGTTGCCAGTCCGCCCACCAGGAAGGGAAGTTTTGCCGAAAGTGAGAAGTCGTGGTCCTGCCAGGAAGCCTCATCCCACTGTCCTTTCAACATGACGGGGACCACGCCCCACTCCCGCTGCCATTCCGCGGCATTTTCCAGCATCAACAGGCGGTGTCGCTCACCGGCGATGGCGCAGAGCTCTTCAAACGCCTTTGCCGCGTCCGCCTTGCTTTTCGTGATCTCGGCGGCAGCTCCCGCCCCGAGTGATTTTTCCGCGTCAAGGCGGCCTTGCAACGCGCTTATTTCCTGCTGCATCCCCGCCGCCATCTGGAGCAGGAAGTATCCGATGATCACGATCAGCAGGATCCAGCCCCACGTGCGGAGGCCCGCCTGCTTCGTCAGCAAACCGTTGATCTGTCCTTGCAGCGTCCGCTGGCTTTCCAGGGTCGCGAGATAGTTTCGGCGGCTCTCCAACATCAACTGCTGGGTCCTGGCAAGTTGTGCCGCGGCAGCTCCGGCGGGCGCTCCCAGCAATGTCGAGAGCGGATGTTCCAAGGGAAGGTTCTGGGCATTCTCGGCGGAGAATCCCTGCAAGCGTTGGCGGTGGCTGTTCTCCGTGCCGGCAAGGTATTGTTGCTCGTCGTGGAGCATGTTGCGCCGGGATTTTGCTTTTGCCGCGCGCTCGGGGATTTCATTCAGGGGAAATGGAACAGGGGGGGGATTTGAATTCATACGGATGGAGTCGGTTCGGCCCCGGTCGTTTGAGCCACCCGGAGCCGTTCCACAGGGGGACGGAGGAAATTCGCGGTTAGACCGGGGCAGGGATGAGGGGGCTACGACAGGCTTTTGGTTGGAGTAGTTAGAAGGGAAGCGGGAACGATTGGTGCCGTGTCTTCGCAAATCTCAGGCAACGGAATTCGGGGAAGCCACGGCTTGATGGAATCTTACATCTTATATTTTCGGACTTATCGGGGGCAGAAGTAAGAAACTCCTCGTTAGCCGGTGTTGCGAATCGCATGGACTTCGGGGTGATTGTTTGTGTTAGTGACGATGGGGTCATCCGGGACCATATGGGGATTGCCTTTCCAGCTATTCGGAAATCTGACAGAATTCGGGATTTTGGGAAGGATGAAATCTGTTGGGAAAGCAGCCATCACAGTGTTTTTCGTGCCGGGAGGTAAATGAGGAAAATCTGGCAATAACAGGTGGGCAGATCCCGGGTTTTCATGGACTGGTGCGATCTGTGCCTGAGCAGGACGAAAAGTACGCACGCGAGTGGAATTCCGGGTTAAAGGATAATCAATTCATCCAATCTTTTCACGCTCCGTTATGGGAAGCGGATGGCTTGTTGACGCTGTTCCCTTCAGAGTTGCCGTTCGTCGGAGCGTGAGCTATTTGGCGAGCCTCTCACGTGGCATTGAAATGTCGATAGATGTGATGATCGATAGGCCGGCCAAATCAAGATGATATGTTTCGGGCCTGAAACCTCATTTGAAAGCTTGGAAAACCGTGGGTTAGG
>CAXTTX010000234.1:0-8396 GCA_964247045.1 uncultured Verrucomicrobiales bacterium
GCGGGAAAGCCCGGAGCGATACCGAGCGAGGACTATCAGGGGATGTTCTGAGGAAAGGGGCAGTTCCAGAGATGGAAATGTCCCCTTTTGTCCACTTTTTCTGAACGGTGATTCTTGGCGGGCGATTCCATGATATTCGTTTTCAACGAGTTGTTGCCGGTGGTGTGGTTTTTCGCATGATTTAGCCTGTACTCGGGAAATGGGGGGTGCATAGGAGGCGGGGCGGGGAGATTTTGAGTACTGGGAACGCGCCGCGGGGGCTGGCGTGGCCAAGGATAATTTACCAAGATGGGAGGTGGTTTCCACCGGAATTTGCATCGGCGAGAGCTAACCGCGAGGATGGCGATATCTGGGAAGGAGGGGTTCCCAATCAGTTTCCGGCGGCGGAGTTCCTCGATGTCCGCGAGGCCTTGAAGGCGATCTGCTTATCGCCTTCCCGTTTCAGTTTCGGGAACTATGAAAAACCCATGTTGTTGCGGCTGCCCGAGCGAACCATTGCCTTCCCCCAGCGACCGCTGGTGATGGGCATCGTCAATGTGAACGATGATTCCTTTTCGGGCGATGGAAGCTTGGATTTCGACACTGCTGTGGCCAAGGCCCGGGCGCAGGTCGTGGCGGGCGCTGACATCATTGATGTCGGTGCGGAAAGCGCGCGGACAAACCGGGCTGCAGTTTCTCCAGCGGAGGAACTGAGACGCTTCCAAGGGTTTCTCCAACGCTGGGAAGAAGTCTGGTCCGCCATTCCCCCACGCGATGGGGAGCAGATCTGGCCACCGGTCCTGTCGGCCAATACCTGGCGCCCGGAAGTTGCCGCAGGGGTTCTTGCGTCCGGGAAGGTTGAGTTGTTGAACGATATGGGAGCCTTGCCGGATGAGCGAAACGCCTGCCTGTGTGCCCAACACGGCGCCGCCCTCCTCATCATGCACAGCGTGGGCGAGCCAAAGGTACCGCATCTCCATCAGCACTGGCACGACGTGATGGGGCTTTTTTGAATCCAAAATCGCCCTGGCCGTGGCTGCCGGGTTGCCGGAAGAGAGCCTGATTCTAGACCCCGGCATCGATTTCGCGAAGCAGCGCGAGGATAATCTCAGGGTATTTCGCGAACTCGGGCGCATGAAAAAATTCAACCGTCCCGTGCTCGTCCCGGTTTCCCGCAAGACAGTCATCGGCGAGGTTCTCGACCTCCCTGATCCCTCGGACCGCGATGCCGGCACCGTTGCCTGCATCGTCTCCGCCATGCTCCGCGGTGCGCAAGTCTTTCGCGTTCATGATGTCGCTTCCGCTTGGGAATCGGTGAAGATGCTTCACGCACTCAGGTGAAGTCGCTCAGCTCCCATTCTGTTTGATTTGGCGAGGTTTCTATTTTAGATTTCATGATAATTACATAACTCAACTTATTCATTTTTAGAGAGTTTAATTATCTTGCCCGGACACGGAAAATCCGTATTTACGAACTGTGCAATGTCTCCCCCGGCATTGCATTTCCCCCACCCACTCCCCCCACATGAAAATGAAACTACCGCTTTTGGCGGCTATCGTGCTTGGAATGCCTGCCATTTCCAACGCCTTCACCCTCGATGCCGTCGGTTACGGTGGCTCGGACCTCGCCCTGAACCCGGTGTCGGTCTTCGTTGCCGGCTACGGAGAATTGATTTTCGAAGCACTCCCCGGCTCCGCGCTGGTGGTGAACTCCGCTTACGAGAATGACAATGGTTTCGGTGGCCCGTCGCTGAACTTCGACCAGAACGAGTCCATCCGCGTGACCTTCGCCGGGCTGGAGCCGCTTAATGTCGATTTCGATTTCGTCGGCCTTTCCGCCGGTGAGAGCTACACCATCGAGAAGGACCTCTTCACGCCCCAGGCTTTCATCCTCACCCTGAACGGTGCGGGCGACGGCGCGGGTCTCTACGCAATCAGCTGGAACACGCAAGCCGTCCCTGAGCCTTCATCGGCGATGCTCGGTCTGCTCGCCGGTTCGTTTTTCGCCTTCCGCCGCCGCCGCTGAGGCGGTGACTGGAAATTCGGCTTTTGAAAAAGCGCGTCCTCTCCTCGGAGTGGCGCGCTTTTTGTTTTCGGCTGCGACCAGCATACCATGCTGGGATCTCCAGTAGCCCATGTCTCCTCGGCGGGCTCTCGGCTAGGGTGTCCGCCTTCAGGCGGTCTGCCGGACAGGCGTGTGCATGGTTCAGGTTTTTCGAAGCCCAAGGACCAATGCAGGGAATGACGCCAGCCCTTGATGGTATCTTCTTGGATGGAGGGGCACCAACCAAAGGGCCTCACTCACCCGTCATCCCCACCAGCTCCTGGTTCTCCCGGTAAATCAGCGCCCCCTTGCGGTAGCGGGACTTCTCCTCGCGGACGATGCCCTTGCCCGGGGCAAACCAGATCGTGCGCCGCAGCTCGATCTCACCGTCCATCCCGGTCATTAGCAGACGGATGCTTTGAAAAGTTCCCGCCTTCACGGTCACGGCTTCCCGGGCGACCACTTGTGTCTTGCGGGAAAGCGCTCCACCCGGCGCGCTGACCTCCGGTGTTTCGGTGCCGGGTTTCATTCCCGCGATCACGAAAGGCACCGGGTGGTCCAGCCACATCGGTTTGGTGGTGTCCGGACGCATGATCATTGAGCCGCGCATCAGGACCTTGTCCTCGCGGATTTCCACGAACTCGCGTTCCACCGGTGAACCCGGAACCGCCACCTCGAAGCAATCCACTTCCGGCAAGCCTTCGGCAGGAGAAATCTTCCCGATATAGGTCCGCGTGCGCTTGAACCGTTGGGAAACCTCGGCCGCGCCCGGGGAGGTGATGTTCTCCGGGATGTCCAGAGTCACCTCGTAGTTCCAGACATCACCCTTGCTGACAGGCAAGATCGGCATATCCGCCTTGGCCATGTCGGTCGGGCTGGTGGTGCCGGTGGCGTGCTTCGGTTTGCAGGCTGGCAGGGTAAGCAGCGGTACCAGGGAAATGGCAAGCAGGAGGCGGGAATTCATGGAGATTTCAGGTCAGAGGTGGCCCCAGGTCGGAGACCGCCTGGTTTCCGCCCGCATGGGGCGCTCCCAAGCGGAGTTGCCAGGCATGGTTGGGGAAATAACGCGGCCCGCGCCGTTTCAACAGCGACGCGAGAAAATAGATTCCAACGATTCCGGGGATGATGGAGGCGGCGGCGGAGAGCATCAGGATTTTGCGTTGCCGGCTTTTGGTTTCCAGTTCCAGCCGCGCCGCGGTGGCTTCCGTCTTGATCCGTTCCGTGCGGTTGATCGCGTTGGCCAGCCAGTAGCGGAGCATGTCCGCGGCCTCGGTGGCGGCCGCTTTCACCTTGTCGCCATCCTTGGGCTCGGCCCGTACCCGGCGTTCGGCCGCGGCCACCGTTTGCACAAGTTCCTCCGGCTTGACTTGGGAGACGAGCCTGCCGTGGGGGAAGATCCACGGGCTTTGAGCCTGCCCCGGCACATGCAGCACCACGCAGTGGATGTTCGATTTGCACCAGGCGTCCGCGAATTGCAGCGCCACGTGCTCCGGCGGCGCGCTGCCCAGGTCCTTGAGCACGACCACGATCACGTCCACGCCTTCGGCGGCGTTCACCGCCTTCAGCGGATCGGAAATTTTCTTCACCAGTGCGGGATCGAGAATTCCTTCGGGATCGAACACGGAAAGGGGAGGGCGCCCGCCGTATTCAAAGTCGAGGGCACCGCGCGCGACCGCGCTGGCCAGGGCCAGGATCGCGAACATCAGGGACAAGAGGCGGGGGGAGCTCATCGGGATTATCGGGCATGGACACGCGCGCCATATCGCCGCCACGCGTGATCGAGTTGGGACCGGCTGCTCTTGAAGAAATCGATGATCGCTTCGGCGGGATTCTTTTCCCGCCATTTCTGCTTCATTGCTTCGAGCGCCACCTTCCAGTCATCGTTGGAAAGGTAGGGTTCCGCCGCGTATCCCGGCACGACCGCGGCGTCGCCACTGCCGGTATTGATCAACAGCAAAACAGTCCAGGCGCGGTTTTCCAAGGTTTCCTTCTCTTGGAAAGGACAGGCATTCAGCAGCCAGAATCCGAAGACCGGCAACTGGATGTCGTCCGGCAGGTGCACCAAGCAGACCCGCCAGTGGAACTGGGGAAACTTCTTCCGCAGCTTCTCCCGCGCGGCTTCCACCTTTCGGACGCCGGAATCATCAAGCAGCCCGACAGCGTCCAGTACCGGCAAAAGCGGCGGTGGCGAGTGTGGGAAAAGCTCCATCGTCCGGGAGCCGGTGAAGCTGCACCGCGGGCACCATTTCGAGTCGGGCTTCAGGGGACCGCCGCAGGAGGGGCACATGATCACGCCGGGCACGGCGCGCCTTGAGTATTTCCTGTTGCCGTCCAGTTCGTTCATGATTCAAGCCGGATGGCGGTGGAACGGCCGTGGGCGTCCAGCCCCTCGATGCGGGCAAACTCCTGGACCACCGACAGGGACTTCCGGACGGATTTCTTGTCCAGCCGCACGATGCTCGTCCGCCGCTGGAACTGGTCCGCGCGCAACCCGGAGAAAGAACGTCCGCTGCCACCGGTTGGCAGCGTATGGCTCGGTCCGGCGAGGAAATCGCCGACGGCCACCGGTGAATCGTTGCCCAGATAGATCGCGCCGCTGGTCCGCACTTCCGGCAACCAGCGCTTTTCGGCCGCCGTGATCAGCGTGAGGTGCTCCGGCGCGAAAGCGTTCGCGATGGCGATGCCTTCGGCGAAATTTTTCACGTGCAGCAGGAATGTGCCGCGTTTCAGTACCTCGCGGATGATCTTCGCGCGGGACAGTGCGGGGAGTTGCTGCTCGATCGCCTTCACGACCCTGCCTAACAGTTGCTTGGAATCGGTCGCGAATCCCACCACGCTGTCGCCACCGTGCTCGGCCTGCGCCAGGATGTCCGCGGCGATGTAGGCCGGATTTCCCGTCTTGTCGGCAAGGATCAGAATCTCGCTGGGGCCCGGCAGCAGGTCGATGGACACCGCGCCGACAAGCTGGCGCTTCGCCTCCACCACGAAACTGTTGCCCGGGCCGATCAAGCGGTCCACCGGCTTGATGCTCCGGGTTCCGAGTGCCAGTGCCGCCACGGCTTGCGCGCCACCCACCTTGATGACCTCCGTTGCCCCGGCCGCCTGCAGCGCGTATAACAGAGCGGGATTCACCGTGCCGTCGGCACCGCAGGGCGTTGCCGCCAGGATTTCCGGCACGCCGGCCGCCTGCGCGAAACCTGCTGTCATCAGTGCCGTGGATACCAGGGGTGCCTTTCCTCCTGGCACGTAGATGCCCACGCGCTCGAAGGGGGTGAACCGTTCGCCCACGGTGGCTCCTTCGCCGTTTTTCGCGGACCAATCCTTCCGCAGGCTCTTTTTCGCGAAAGCGTGGATGTTCTTCAGGCTCCGTGCGACGGCTTCCTTGGTTTCCTTCGACACCGCCTTTTTGGCGGCGGCAAATTCCTCCGGACTGACGAAAAGCGTCTTCGTGGTGAGCTTTGCCCCGTCGAATTGCTTGGTGAATGCCACCAGCGCGTCATCCCCCTTCGCGGCCACTTCGGCGATGATATGCCCCACCAGCTCCCGTGTGCCGGACTCGGGGAGAGCACGGCGGTTGAGGCGGCGGACAAACGGCGCGTAGCCGGAATCGGTATAACTGAGAATTTTCATGCCGGACGAATGCGCCAGACCATGATGACCGGGGGACGGTTCGCCAAGTCTGATCCGTGGGGGATTGCGCGGGCGACGGAAGACTAACCTACGAATGAACTTTTGCCCATCCCCCCTGATCACGTGATGCACCGTGCTTGCATTGTCAGCGTGAAACCGACATAAACCCGTCACAAGACTGTCCCCCCGAGTCCATGTCTCCCCTCCGCGTCCCCTTGACGGAGCAGGATCCCTTTTCCCACCAGCCGGGAAAATGCTTCCTTCCCCGCCTTACACTCCGCATCGCCCGCATGGCGCTGTCTTGCGGAGCCACGTGCTTGTTGGGATTTTCGGGCTTTCTGGGAAGCACTGGAACCGCCCGTGCCGGTCTCGCCTATTGGGGTAGCGAGGGCTTCGTGGAAAACGCGGACAGCAAGAACCGTGTCTGGACCCCGGATTTCTCGATGACGCTCGGCGTTTTCCAAACCGGCTTTGTTCCTGCCGCCGCGAATCGCTCGCAGTGGCTGGAAAAATGGATTCCCCTTTCCACGGCCACCTTCAGCGCCGCGGAATCCCGCTTCGCCGGCGTGGTGGACCTTTCCCTGCCTCTCCCCGCGAATGCCAGCTCCCAGGTTTATTTCTGGGCCCGCAATGGCGACGATCTAACAAAAGGCCCGGAATGGCTGCTGGTCACCCGCGCGGATTGGAAATGGCCCGCCACTTCCGCCGCGGACGCCCCGCCTCTCACTTGGACGACCGATCCGGCATCTTCCACCGTGCTCGGTGCCGTTGGGCTGAATGGCCATCACCTCACCAGTTCCCGTGTGGTGCCGGTTCCCCAGCCCCGCGAGGCTTGGCTTGCCGCCTACTTCCCCGGCGCTCCTGACAAGCGCGCGCCGGACGCGGACCCGGATGGGGACGGCCTTAGCAACCAGACCGAGTACTTCCTCGGCTCTAATCCCGCCGACTCCAGTTCCCGCATTTGCCCGGAAATCCGCGCCACAGCTGGCAGCACCTTGCTCACCCTGAAGCGCAATCCCTATGCCGTCTCGAACTTCGCCGTCCAGTCGAGCCCGGACCTCCGGAAATGGGCCGCGGCTTCCGGAGAAACCCTTCAGGATGCTCCGGATCTGATCCAGGTCCGCATCCCTGGCAAGGGCCCTTCATCCGCTTTCTTCCGCTTCAAAATGGAATCCGCGCAACAACCGTGAAACGCCTTTTCCAGAGCATGTGCCTTTTACTGGCGGCGTCGGCTGCCACCGCCGGAAGCGCGTCCGCCGCGTCGGGCTTGGATGCGCCGCAGCCCGTCGGTGCTTACCTGAACGGCGTCTTCCCCGCGACCACCCCGGGCCCGAGCGGCAACTGGGGTCTTGCCGACGCTTTCCCCAACCTCACCTTTGTCGATCCGGTGAAGATGGTGAAGGACCCCTTGAGTTCCGCCCACGTTTACATCGTCTGCAGGAATGGGGAGATCTGGCGGATTCCGTTCTCCGCCTCCGCCACCAGCGCGGACAAGGTCAGGGTCGTCGACCGCCGCGCGAACACCTGGGGCCAATGGGATGCCGGGATGCTTTCGATCACCTTTCATCCGGACTTCGGTGTCCCGGGAAATCCGAACCGCAACTATTGCTACGTTTTCTATCAATTCTCACCGGACCTTTCCCAGAACTACGCGACCACGCGCCCGTCCTACATGCGGATCTCCCGCTTCACCATCCCGGATGGCCAGCAGGTCGCGGACCCGGCCTCGGAACTGGTGATGATCCAGCAATACGACCGGGACAACTGGCATGGCGGCGGCCAGATGTACTTCGGCCCGGACCGCTTCCTCTACATTTCCATCGGTGACGAGGGCGGGGAGAGCGACTCCCACGGCCAGGCACAACAGGTCAGCAACCGCTTGTTCTCCGGCATCCTCCGCCTCGACGTGGACCAGAACCCCGCGCGCTCGCACCCCATCCGCCGCCAGCCCGCGCAGCTCACGCCTCCCGCCGGCTGGCCTAACAGTTTCACGCAGGGCTACGGCATCCCCAATGACAACCCCTGGCTCGATCCGGCCGGCGGCCTGCTTGAGGAATTCTGGACCATCGGCCTGCGCAGCCCCTATTCGATGTGCTTCGACGCGGCCACGGGCGAAACCTGGATGGCGGAAGTCGGGCAGGGCACGCGCGAGGAAATCACCCTTGTCCGCAAGGGAGGCAACCACCAGTGGCCCTTCAAGGAAGGCCTCGCCAATGGCCCGAAGGCGAAGCCCGCCAACCTTGTCGGCACGGAAGTGCCGCCCATTTACGATTATCCCCGCTCCATGGGCGGCTGCATCATCGGCGGCATGGTCTACCGCGGTTCTCTCCACGCCGGTTCGCTCACCGGGAAGTATCTTTTCGGGGATCACAACACCCGCGCGCTCTACGCGCTGACCCGTCCGGAGACCGGTGCTCCCACCGCCCAGTATCTCACCTCCGTCTTCCGTTATGGCGGCAACAAGCAAGGTCTTTCCGGTATCAGCGAGGGGCCGGACAAGGAGGCCTATTTCATGGAGCTTGGCCAACAGGGCACGGACACCGGGAAAATCTATCGGCTTACCCGCGTCGGCACCCCGGTCCCGGAGCCACCCCGGTTCCTGTCCCAGACCGGCGCGTTCTCGAACCTCGCCACCCTCCAGCCTGCCTCGGGGCTCGTTCCCTTTGACGTGAACTCGCCGCTCTGGAGCGATGGCGCGGAAAAGAAACGCTGGATCGCCATTCCCAACAACGGCACCCACGAC
>CAXTTX010000235.1:0-3820 GCA_964247045.1 uncultured Verrucomicrobiales bacterium
GCGCTTTCGGACATCGAATTCCAGGGCAAGCAGATCAAGAAAGGCGACAAGGTGGTGATGTGGTACGTCTCGGGCAACCACGACGCCAGCGTCATCGAGCGCATCGTCGAGAGGGGCAACTGGCGCCACGCCCCTGTGGAAACAGGCAAGATCCTGGTGGTGGACGACTTGTCGGTCGCCGCGGATGGTGCCCTGGTAGCCGCCGCGGAGCTCGCCCTCCGCACGGGAGCGGAGCTGATCATCCTCCATGTGGACGAGAGCCGTGGCCGTGAAGGCTGGCGGCCTTCCGCGACGAGCCTCCTCGCCGAGCAAGGCGACCGGCACGCTGAAAAACGCGGGGAAATCTTCTCGATCTTGGAAGGCCATCTGAGGGGAGGTGAAGTCGCGGGTGCCTTGAGGGTTACTGTCCTGGTGGCGGATGGCGACGCCGCCACGCAGATCCTCATGGCGGCCTTCGACAACGATGCGGACCTCATCGTCATCGCGGACCGCCGTGGCGAGGACTGTTCCTCCCGGATCGGCCACACCGCCGAAAGCATCACCGGCTATTCGCCCTGCCCGGTGTTGGTCGTGCGCGGCACCCGGGGCGAGCTGGACCTGCCGCCACTGTCCCCGGCGGGCCACAGGCCTGCCACTGCCGGGCCGCGGCCCCAAAGATTGTTAGATAGGCTGAAATTCAAAAGCCAATTGGAAAACCAATACCATGAAACTGAATGTGAAATACCTGGGCCTGGACCTGAAAACGCCGCTCGTGGCCTCGTCCTCTCCGCTGACCCGCGAGCCTGACAACCTGAAGCGGCTGGAGGATGCGGGAATCGGCGCGATTGTCCTGCATTCCCTCTTCGAGGAACAAGCGGCCTCTTGCCGGCCGAACTATGACATCGGCGCGGAGGCCGGGCCGGATGCCTACATGGAGCTCATCGCCCGGGCGAAGTCCAGTGTCGGTGTGCCCGTCATTGCCAGCTTGAACGCGGCTTCCCGCAAGGGCTGGCAGGGCCTTGCCCGCCAGATGGAACAGGCCGGTGCCGACGCTCTGGAACTCAACATCCATGCGATTCCCGGTGACCCGGATCTATCGGGGGTGACTATCGAGAGTTCCTGCGTGGAAATCGTGAAGGCGGTGCGCAAGGAGACGGACCTGCCGCTGGCGGTCAAGCTGCTGCCTTATTTCACGAATCTGGCGAACCTCGCCACGCGGCTGGATGCGGCGGGCGCGGGTGCGCTGGTCCTGTTCAACCGGTTCTATCAAAATGACATCGATCTGGCGCGCGGGACGTGGAAGTCCGTGGTCGCCCCCAGCACCAAGGCGGAGAGCCTTTTGCCCATGCACTGGCTGGCTCTGCTGTATGGCCGCGTTTCCTCCGACCTGGCAGCGACGGGAGCGATCCGTGACGCGGACGACGCGCTGAAGATGATCATGGCCGGCGCGGACGTGACGATGCTCTGCGGCGTGCTGCTGGAGAAGGGGCTTGGCGAGATCCGCAAGATCAAGAAAGGCATCGCCCGCTGGTTGGAACAACATGATTGCGCGTCGCTGACCCCGGTCCGCGGGCTCATGAGCCATTTCCGCTGGGACAATCCCGGCGAGATCGAGCGTCACCAGTATTTCCGGACCGTTTCGTCGTCGGCACCCCCCGCCGCGTTCGCGGGAAAGTGATCGCGGCTGCCGCGATGGGAAAGGACCGGCACGCCGCCAGCCCGGCGTGCCGGTTCAAAGCGGGGTGTTGGCGGTGAGAAAGTGAGTTGGAGTTCAGGCGAAGTAATGATTTTGCCCAGGATGGGGAGAAACCGGCGGCGGGAGATCAATGGCTTGTGGATCGCTGAACATTACAAGAAAAGAACGGGGACCGAAGCAATCGGAGCTTTCAATGCCGGCGATGCAACAAAGACCCGGCGCGGAGGCACCGCTGCCGCAACGGTGGATGAAAACCTTCTCGCCCCGTTCTTTTAAAAGCGCGGCACATTAAGCCAATCTCAATCGTTGTCTCGATTCCCTCCAGGCGATTGTTGTCGAGCCAGCTGTTGTTTTTCCAAGGCTGGTGGGGATCCTCCCGATGATGCACCACGATGTGCAGACTTTTTCCAACGCTCATCTTCAGGCGGTTTGTTGAAAGGACTATCGCTGGAAGCGGATTACCGGATGATATCGTAAACCTGGATGCGCTTCGTCAGCGGCTTGAGGACCTCGTTGACTTTCTTCACGTGGCGGGGATCGGTCTCGTAGGTGTGGAGGGATTTGGCGGAATCGAAGCGGACGACCATGCCGAGGTCGAAGGAGTCATCCACCACGGGGCGCTCGCTGGGGAGGGCGGTGCCGTGGTCGAGGAACTGGATGCCATCGAGGGCGCGGAGTTCGTCACAGGCGGCGGAGAGCTTGGCGCGGTCGGCGGTGTTGCCGGGGCGCTTTTGCCACATAAGGACGACGTGATCGACGGTGCCTTTTTTCGCCGGAGGGGCGATGGAGGAGGTGGCGCAGGAGGCGAGGGCAAGGCAGAGGGCGGCGGCGAGGATGGATTTCATTTGGAGACTTTGATTTGGGATGGCTACGGGTTCGTGGCCACGGGTTTATCGGAGGAGGGGCGGGGCGGCAATGAAAAGGGGGTGGGGCTTATTTCACGGGGACACTTCCGTCGCACCGAACCTTCACCTGTGATCTTTGCCATGGCCTGCCCCAGCCGGACCGCACGGAGTGCGGCCCCTGCCTTTCAAGACAGGCTCCAGGTGAGCTTCACTGGTCCTCGCTGATGACGCGGATGAAGAGCCTGGTGTCACCGGGGGGGACGGTGGCGCGGACGGTCTCGTGGGTGGTATCGGCGGGGCCGAGGACGGTGGTGGTGACGCCCTCGCTGGTCCAGGTGACGAGGTCATTGCTCCACTGCACCGCGCCGGCATCGTGATCGCCGAGGCCGTTCAAGCGGGCATAGGTGAGGGTGTAGCCTTGGGTTGTTAGAAGGGGGTTGAGGGCGGCGACGTTGGGGAGGGAGGGATTGAGCCCGAGGTAGAATTCGATGCCATTGGCAAGGCCGTCGTTGTCCGGATCCGCGGTGAAGGAGAGGTAGGAGGATGGGGCGGTGGGGAAGAAGCCGCTGATCCAGCCGCCGTAGGAGGGTCCGAGCGGTGGCAGGGGGCCGAGGTCGAGGCGGGATTCGACGAGGCCGCTGGAGCCGAAGAAACAGCCGGCGGTGCGGGCGCGGGCGCGGACGGTGCCGTAGGCAGGAATCGTGATGCGGCTCCGTTGCCATCCGCCGGCGATGCGGGTGGCGGTGCCGAGCGGGGACCAGATGATGCCGCCATCGGTGGAAACCTCGAAGGACACATCGGCCGCCTCGGGTGCGGTGCCGCCGCGTTTCCATTCGAGCCGCGAGGAACCGGCCTTCGCGAGACGCTCCTTGGCGGGACCGTTGGTTAGAAGGGCGAGGGCGCTGCGGGTGACGCCATCCACGCTGGTGAATTGGCCGCCGAGCCAGACCTTTCCATCGGCCGCGAGGGCGACGCTGGCGACGAAGGCATTCACATCGGGATTCGTGAAATCGGGGTCGGGCGTGCCATCGGTTTTCAGGCGGGTGACGCGCTTGCGGGGGACGAGGGCGCCCGCGCCGCCGGGTTGGAGGTTGGTGAAAGCGCCGCCGACGAGTGCCTTGCCGTCCGCCTGCAGGCAGATCGTCCACACGGCATCGTCGGGGGAAGGATCATAGGTGGCGTCCAAGGTGCCATCGGCCAACAGCCGGGCGAAGTTCCTGCGCGGGGTGCCGCCCATGGCGGTGAAAAGCCCGCCGACGAGGACCTTGCCATCCGTTTGCAGGGCGACGCAGAGGGGATA
>CAXTTX010000235.1:3830-8363 GCA_964247045.1 uncultured Verrucomicrobiales bacterium
CTTGCACGCGGGCGATGCCGTTGCGGGGTTGGCCGCCCACGGAGTCGAAGTAGCCGGTGAAGACGACCTTGCCATCCGGCTGGCGGGCGAGAGAGGTGACTTCCCACGCGCTGCTGGAGGTGATGCCCGCCTCGAAGGCATCCGGCGTGCCATCCACGTTCAAGCGGGCCAGGCAGTGGTGGTATTCACCGGCGATGTAGTTGAAGTCCCCGCCGAGGAGGAGCTTGCCGTCCGGCTGGATGGCCATGCAGGTGACCTGGGCGTCCGGACTCGGGAAATAACCGCCGACGATGTAGGTGTAGTCCAGCCTGCCATCCGGCTCCAAGCGGACGAGGTGGTTCATGACGATGTCGGTGGCCTCGCCGACGGGTTTCACCATGGTGAAGACGCCGCCTAACAGGATCTTGCCATCGGCCTGCACGGCGGCGCAGTTCACGATGTGGTTGGTGGTGGGGGTGAAAGCCATGTCCAGCGTGCCATCCGCGTTGAGGCGGGCGACGTTCTGGCGGGCCACGCCGAGCACGGAGGTAAATTCGCCCGCGAGGATCACCTTGCCGTCCGGTTGCACGACGGTGGCGAAAATGCGGCCGATCACGGAGGCATCCGATCCGGCGAGTGTCGGCTTCACGGTGCCCAGTGTTTCCATCAGGCCGCCGGAGCCGTTCCAATAGGCGCCCGTGGTTCTGGCGCGGCCACGCAGGATACCTGTCGAGGGCAAGCTCAGCCCGGTGAGTTCCCAGCCGCCGGCGATGCGGGTGCCCTGGCCGAGGGGCGAGAAAGTGAGGCCGCCGTCGGTGGAAAGATCGAAGCTGACGGACTGCGCTTCCGGTGCGGCCCCGCCGCGCAGCCATTGCACGCGGCCGACGCCGGAGTTGCCGAGGGTCTCGATGGCCGCCTCATTCGTCGTGCGGGCGAAGTAGAGCCGTGGAAGGCCGCCGAGGGTGGAGAAGTCGCCGCCTAGCAGAACCTTGCCATCGGCTTGCAGGGTGGAGCCGTTGACGAAGCCGTCCGCATCCGGGTTATAGAGCACGTCGACGGTGCCGGCGGAATTGAGGCGGGCGATGCGGCGGCGGGGGATCAAGGGACCGGAGCCGCCGGGCTGGAGGGTGGTGAAGCCCCCGGAAATGAGGATGCGCGTGTCCGCCTGCAGCGTGATGCCATAAATCACGTCGTTCGGCGCGGGGCTGAAGACCGGGTCGATCGCGCCGGTGATGCGGGTCCGCGCGAGGTTGCGGCGCGGGTTCGCGCCCACGGCGGTGAACGACCCACCTAACAGGATGTCTCCATCCGCCTGGATGGCGATCGCGAAGACGCTGCTGCCGGTGACGTTGGGATTGTAGCTATCGATCAAGCCCGCGGAATTCACCCGCGCGACGTGGTTGCGCCCGGCGGTGCCGACGCCGGTGAAGTAACCGCCGAAGACGACGTCGCCATTGCCTTGGAGCGCGAGGCTGGTGACGAAATTGGTGGGTCCGGGAGAGAGGAAGCCCGGGTCCGCGGAACCGGAGACGAGGAGGCGTGCCAGATAGGTGCGGCTGGCACCGCCGACGGTGGAGAAAGCGCCGCCGATGAGGATTTTTCCATCCGGCTGGGCGGCCATGCAGTAGACCGGGTTGTCGGGATGGGGATCATAGCTGAAGTCCAGCGTGCCGTCCGCATTCGTGCGGGCCATGTGGAGGCGGGGGAAACCGCCGACGGTGGTGAAGTAGCCGCCGATGACCACCTTGCCATCCGGCTGGAGAGCGAGGTTGTAGACGCCGGGGCCGCCGGTCACATCGGGATTGAAGGTGGCGTCCAGGGTGCCATCCGCATTGATGCGGGCGATGTTGTTGCGTGCCACGCCGAGCACCGAGCTGAACTGGCCGCCGATGATGGTTTTTCCATCCGGCTGGATGGCGATCGCCCAGACGTGCGAGCCGGTGATGGCGAGGTCCAGCGGGTCCGGAAGACCGGGTGGCGTGCCGAAGACCTTGATGTTTTCCACGATGCCGCTCGATCCGGAGTGGAAGCCGCTGATGGTGCGGGCGCGGGCGCGAACCTGGCCGTAGGAGGGAAAAGTGAGGCCGGCAATCTCCCAGCCGCCGGGGATGCGGTAGGCCGTGCCAAGCGAAGTGTAGGTAAGTCCGCCGTCGGTTGATAGATCGAAGGTGACATCGAAGGATTCCGGGGTGCTGCCGCCGCGCATCCATTGCACGTCGCTGGATCCAACCGTCAGGACATCGGTGGCGGGGGTGTTGTCCAACCTCGCGAAGAGCAAGCGCGGCACGCCTGCAACGAACGAGAATCTTCCGCCCAGCAGGATTTTACCATCCGGCTGCAGGTCCACGCTAACGGCCTCCATCGAGGTCGGCACATCCTTCAGGGGATCGCGCGCGCCATCCGCGTCGGTGAAAATGACCGATGGGGTGCCAGCACTGTGAGTGCAGCTCATTCTTGCGTCGGCCTGGATTCCCGCGCCGACCACGAGTCCCGCCGGCAGGGAAAATGTGGGATCATGACTGCCGGTGGCATCGTCATTGAAGCGCAAGGTCTGGAAGCCCAAACCCGCCGGCACCTGGTAAAACCCGGAGACCAGAGCCTTCCCGCTTGCCTGCAGGCGGATGTTGTAGATGTGGTAGCCTGTGAGGATGGCCGGGGTGTTGTAAGGCGCATCCAGGCTGCCATCGTAATTCACGCGGCCTATTTTTTGCAGTGTTGTGGGGCTCGACGCGCCATTCGGCTGGAGCTGGCCGAAATCGCCACCCAACAGCACCTTGCCATCCTCCTGCACGGCCAGGGTGAAGACTTCCGCATCGGCGTTCGGATCGAAGATCATGTCCAGGCTGCCATCCGCGTGGAGGCGGGCGACGCGGTTGCGCGAAATGCCATCCACGAAAGTGAAGCCGCCGCAGATGAGGATTTCGCCATCCTGCTGGATGGCCATGCTGATGACCCTGCCATCGAGCAACGGATGAAAGGACGCGTCGAGGGTGCCATCCGCGTTGACGCGCGCGATCGCGCGGCGGGCGGTGGGGGATGCCGCGCCATTGGGTTGCAGGGTATGGAAGTCGCCGCCTAACAGGATCTTGCCATCATTTTGCACGGCCACGCAGTTTACGATGTTGTCGGTGTGGGGATCGAAGGTGGCGTCGACGGATTTGTCCGGTTTGAACCTGCCGATGTTGCCAAGCGGGACGCCGCCCATGGAACTGAAATCACCCGCCACGATTGTCTTGCCGTCCGGCTGTTGGGCGGTGGTGTTGACGATGGAGCCGACCATGGCGAGATCGATGTCCTCCACCGGGTTGTGATAGGTCACTGAAGATTCCTTGATGCCGGTGGAACCGCCGCCGGAGCCGCCCGGGAGGCGGGCGCGTGCCCGGATGATCCCGTCGCGCGGCAGGCTGAGGCCGGGGAGATACCAGCCACCGGGTATGGGGCTGCCCTGGCCGAGATAGGACCAGGTGACGCCGCCGTCGGTGGAAAGCTCGAAGCCCGCATGCTGGGCCTCCGGCGCGGTACCGCCCCGCATCCACTGGACGAAGTTGATCCCCGGGACACTCAGGCCTTCCGTCACGGGGTCATTGAACATGCGGCCGAAGCGGTTTCGCGGGAGCCCGTCCAGGGTGGTGAAGGTTCCGCCTGCATAGACCTTGCCATCCACCTGCGCGGCAAGGCTGTAAACGTCCCCGTTGGTGCCGGGATTGAATCCCGGGTCCAACGTGCCGCTGGCACGGATGCGGACGATGCGGTTGCGGGTAGTCAAGGCACCGCCACCGGCAGGAGCCACGGAAGTGAAGCTGCCGCCGAGGATCACGTCGCCATCCGCCTGCAAGGCGGCACAGCGGACCACACCGTTTGCCACGGGATTGTAGCCGGTGTCGAGCGAGCCCGATGGACCGGAGAACAGGCGGGCGATATTGCCCCGCGCGGCTCCGGCCACGGCGGTGAAATCGCCGCCTAACAGAATGCTGCCATCGTGTTGCACCGCGACCTCGTTGACGGAGGTTCCGGTGACGCCGGGGTTGAACGCGCTGTCCAGAGTGCCGTCGCCATTGAGCCGGGCGATCTTCGAGCGTGCCAAGCTATTGACGGAGTTGAACCGGCCGCCAAGGACGATTTTGTCATCCGGCTGGAGCGCGAGGCTGAGAACAGGCAGATCAGTCCCCGCGGTGAAGGCGGAGTCGTGGCTGCCATCCGGATTGAAGCGTGCGAGATAATTGCGCGTGAGTCCATCGATGAGGGTGAAGTTCCCGCCCGCCAGGATTTTTCCATCCGGCTGGATGACGAGACACAAGGGTGGCGCGTCCGGCGCGTGTGAGAAGCCGGAGTCCAAGGTGCCGTCCGTATTCAGGCGGACCAGCCTGGACGCGCTGAGATCACCGCCGACGAGGATCTTGCCATCGTCCTGCACGGCGATGCAGGTGACCTCGGTGCCTGCCAAGGCGGGATCGAAACTGGCATCCAGGGTGCCATCCGCGTTGAGCCGCGCGAGATGGTTGCGGGGAGATCCGAGCATGGAGGTGAACTGGCCGCCGATGAGGATTTTTCCGT
>CAXTTX010000236.1:0-8362 GCA_964247045.1 uncultured Verrucomicrobiales bacterium
TTTCGAGCAACTCGCCTCGGGCGAGCCCGTTCCCGCCTCCGCCGAGGCGGCGGCGGCCACGGCGGACTTCAAGAGCGCGCTCACCGCGAAAGCGGCGGGAACCAATTTCGCGAAATCCCTGGAACCGCTGGCGGAGGATCCGGAGCGACGCTTCCTGGCCATCATCGACTGGATGGGTGGCTTCTCCCGGTCCCAGGATGGCCCTGCGGATACCGCGGGCCGGACTCCGGCCATGGCATGGATCGCGGAGGCGGCGGCGCACTGGCTGCGTGGCGGCATCGAGCTTCGCGGCGTCAGCGAGGTTTCCTCCACCATCCGGGTCGAGGGCCTGCGCGGCCAGCACCAGGTGATCGGGGAGGGCGGGCTCTATCAGACGGACTACCAGGCCTTCCGCGAAAGGCTCGCGCGCTTCGCGAACCACGATGTGCCTGCCTACGAGGCCTGCGCCCGCCTGAAGCAAAAGCTGATGGAGAAACGCCGCGCGGACATCCGCCTGGATGAATTCAAGGCGAAGGTGATGAGTTCCTTCGTGCGGAACCGCCTCATCAACGATGTCTATCTTCCGATCATCGGCGAAAACCTCGCCAAGCAGATTGGCACCGCGGGAACCGACACGCGGACCGACCGCTCCGGGCTGCTGCTACTCGTTTCGCCACCCGGCTACGGCAAGACGACCATTATGGAGTACGTGGCGAACCGCCTCGGCCTGACTTTCATGAAGATCAACGGCCCCGCGCTGGGCCATGCCGTGACCTCGCTGGATCCCGCCGCGGCACCGGACCTATCATCGCGCGAGGAGGTGGACAAGCTCAACCTCGCGCTGGAGATGGGGGACAACGTGATGATCTACGTGGATGACATCCAGCACACGAATCCGGAGTTCCTCCAGCGTTTCATCAGCCTCTGCGACGCGCAGCGGAAGATGGAGGGCGTGTGGCGCGGCCAGGCCCGCACCTACGACCTGCGCGGCAAGAAGGTGGCCGTGGTCATGGCGGGCAACCCGTACACCGAGGGCGGCACGAAGTTCAAGATCCCGGACATGCTCGCGAACCGGGCGGACACCTACAACCTCGGCGACATTCTCGGCGGTCACCTCGATGCCTTCAAAGCGAGCTACATCGAGAATTGCCTCACCTCGAATCCGATCCTGGCCCGCCTCGCGAGCCGCCATCAGGAAGACGTCTACTCCGTCATGCGGGTCGCGGAAGCGGGCAGCGAGGAGGGCGTCGAGTTCAAGGGCAACCACTCGCCCGCGGAGATCTCCGAAATGGTCGCGGTCACGCGGCATCTCTTCAAGGTGCGGGACACCATCCTGCGAGTGAACCAGGAGTACATCCGCAGCGCCGCACAGGAGGATGCCTACCGCACCGAGCCTCCCTTCAAGCTGCAGGGTTCCTACCGCAACATGGGCCGTATCGCGGCGAAGGTCCTGCCACTGATGACTCCTGAGGAAGTCCGTGGCGTGATCATGGACCATTACCGCAACGAGTCGCAGACCCTCACCCAGGGCGCGGAGTCGAATTTACTCAAGTTCAAGGAATTCGAGGGCATCGCCGACGAGAAGGAGAAAGCCCGTTGGGCGGACATCAAGAAGGAGTTCATGAAGCGCAGGCTGTTAGGCGGCGCGGGCGAGGACGATCCCGTCAGCCGCGTCGTGGCCCAGCTCTCCGGCTTCCAGGACGGCCTCGACTCCATCCGGTCGGTGATTTCCGATTCCGGCAAAGAGCACGCCCGCCCGCAAACTCTCTCGGAAACCACCGTCGCCCATCTCCGCGAGATCATCGCCGGCCTGCGTGCCGTTCCCGTCGAGGTCGACATCAAGGTCGTCCCCGTTCAAGAGCAAGGCGGTGGCATCCAGCGCATGGACAAGAGCAGCGATTCTCCCCTCGAGTTCAAGCCCGATGTGAAGCAGGGCGACCCGGAGGAGTGAGGTGGCGAACACCTGAACCTTTTGCCAAGTTGGCTTGCCGGACAGGCCGGTTGGCGCCACGGGCCGGACCGCTATCCGGAGTTCAAGCTTCAGCTTGCTTCTTCTCCGTGACAACAGATTCCTCCAAACCCCGTACCACCTCTTCTAACAATAGCGTCAGCGCATGCACCGCCCGCGGCGTCGGATAATCCGCCGCCAGCGGCAAATGAATGAACCCCGCCTTGCAGCCCGACTTTTCCCGCCCGATCCAATCCAGCGCCGTGTAAAACACCTGGTTGCAAAGATACCTCCCCGGATCATCCGAGAACGCGACCTCATGCTCCGCCTTTTCCAACAGCGCATGGATGCGCTCCAACGGCAATCCGGATGACATCGACTCCGCCGCGCGCTTCCGAATCACCTTCTCCACCGGCTGCCTCCCCGCGATATCCGGAATCCGGAAATCCAGCAGGTTCCACCCGGTTGTCTCCAATCGGATGGCCTTGCTCCCCGCCGCCTCCCCCAGCATCACCAGCGCATCCGGCCGGATCAATCGCAGGGCCTGCCTCAGCCGCGCCGGTGCCACCACCGAGTCCACCGGCAGGATCCGCGTCCGGACATGCGGATGGGATTTCTTCAACTCGCGCAACGCGATGGACGACGCGTTTTCCGAACGCCCGTCAAACGGACCGAAGGCGGTGAGAAGGAGGGTCATGGCTGCGTTGTCACGATTTCCGCTGTCAGGCGGAATGGGAGGACGTCTTTGCCCCCCGCCGATCCGGAAAGGATTTCCAAAGGCCGCCCGGCATTTGCCGATGTTCTGGTTTGGACGGCTCTCAAAGTTTTGTCTTCAGGTCCGTCCCTGAAGTCGATGCGCACATCGAGCACGCTATCGCCAATCGTCGGTTCGAGATCCAAAACGCGGATGATTTTTCCCGAGGGATCCTTGCGATCCAGATGTGCCAGCCTGCCGGAAGAGGATACAATCCGTGTCTGGCCCTGGCCATCGAAGGTGGCGATAACCCGGGACGGCAGATTGTAACAGCTGCCGAACAGGGAAATCATTTCTCCCGTTAGGTTTCGGTCGCGGGAGATCGCGAAGACCCGTTGTTGCAGCAGGGAGTAGCCAATGAAATCCGTTTCATCCAAATGAAGAAAATTGACCCAAGGATGCTTCCTGAGATCCCATATGGGTCCTTGGATCCACCGCTGGATTTCCGGAGGAGCCTGGGAGAGGGGGAAGTTCAAAGCCGTGAGATCCAGCTTTTCTTCTCCGGTTTCGGCGAATGGATCGGCGGGAACAGGATTTCCCTCCGATGGATCGGCGGAAGTGAAAAAGGCTTTGGGCTCGAAGTTAAGGGTCATCAATGAACGGCCCTCCGCGGTCGTCTCTTGGATCAGCTCCCGGTAGTTTGCCGACAGTGGAAGCTTCTCTTTGCCATTTTGAATCCAGACGGCTTCGCTGAAGGGAGTGCCATCGGCCAACTCAACGACCGAGGTGATTCTAACATCCATACCCCTGGTGCCATCGAAGTCCCTGGCGGTCCACACGGATTCGCCCGAACTGGTGCCGAATAAGATTTGCAGATTCAAGGAGGGCAGATCGCCGAGACTGCAGTTCAGCTTCAGATCAGTGGTGATTATCGGTGTTGCCTCATCCAAGGTGCTTGATCCCTCAATTTTGATCCAACCGGTTTCCCCGCGGATCTCTGCCTTGGCCGTCAGTCCATGCTTGGAAATCCACGATAAAGTTGCCGATGCCTTCGCCGTGCCGGCAAGAGGGGAGCCATCCGGGGGAACTTCGAACACTTCCGCGAGGTGACGGCATTGCCGGGGTAGCTCCGCGATGCCAAGCAACTCATGAAGTTGCCAGGCACCGCCCCAATCGCTTTTCGTCACCAGCATGCCCGTCGTGGCGTTCCATACGGCCCATTCCAGCGGTGGGTTTGTTCCGGACAAGACGTTGAATGGCGGCTTGCCTTCCTGCGGTTTGGTCGCAGGAGTGACATCCTTTAGTTCATCACCCTCGGAGAAAAAAGCGGATGCCTCCGGTGGTCTTTCCAAACGGGGGGATTCCGGGATACCTATACCAAAAGTAGGAAAGCTGGATACAGGCACTTTCCACGCCACAATCTGCGCCGCCGGGCACGCCATGGCGATCACCAGCCAGAGGAAGCAGACGCGGATTGTCATCGCCCGCTTTCTCGCAGAATCGATCCGGGGAAACAAGAGGGAATAGGGAAGGGGAGGCGCGTTCTTGATTTCCGGCCTTTCCAAAGACGGGGAAGCGCGGCTAGCTGGCCGCACATGGATTCGTTGCCGGACAAGCGTTGCCCTCTTTGTGGAGGCGGGAACTTTTGCGTGATCAATGACCCGGCCGGTTGCTGGTGTGCGCGGGTGGTGATTCCGCCGGACCTCCTTGAACTGGCGCCGGACGGGAAGACCTGTATCTGCGCACGGTGTGTGGAAGCGTATGGGGAGGACCCGGAGAGTTTCGTGGCGGGGCTCGTCGGCAAGCGGATTGTCTAGCAGATGAAACCCAGACGCCGATGTGTGGTTTCGACGCGGGCCTGTTATGGTTGCCTGCCACCGCCGGACCGCTCGGAGATCGGTCCCTGCCTTTGAAGATTTGCTTTTCCGAGTCATTCAAACAACGCCGGCTTGAGCAGCGGTTGGTTCTTCTCCGGATCCCAATATCCGAATCCGGCCTTCCACTCCCACCAGGCCCACGGGATCTTGCGGGCCTCGGCGAGGGTCCTCACATCCTTCGCGTAGCGCGTTCGGCTCGCGGGATCCGCCGTGTTGATGCAGCCGAATTCGCCGAGGTGGACGGGCCTGCCGAAATGGAGCGACCAGTCCCGTGCCAGATCGAGCAGGTCCGTGAGGCCCACCGGCGAAGATGGATTTCTATCAGAAGGGAGGGTATTGTAGGCCTGCACGAAATCGCGGATGCCACCGTCTTCGCGGAGCGCTTCCGGAACCGCCAGCGGCGATGGCGGCGGACCGGGATAGAAAACGCCGCGAAGCGTCTGCAGGCCGACCCAGCCCGCGCCCTGGTGGGTGAAGTGGAAAGGCTCGTAACAATGCACGGTGACGACGATCCGGTCATCGCCATCGGGAAGGCGGAGCTTGTCCAGCTCGCGGGGGTCTCCCCACCGGCCGGGACTAACGAAGATGATGCGCTTGGGATCGATGACGCGCATGGCGGCGATCGTGTCAGCGTAGAGTGGATTCGCCACCTCCGTGGTCAAGGCGTCGCGCGGTTCATTGAGGAGTTCCAGGAACAACTCCGGCGGCCAGGATTTGAAGTGGCTGGTCACGGTTTTCCATCCGGCGATGAAGCGTTCCTTGTTGGCGGCGGGGTCGGTGGTGAGGTCATGGAAGTGGTGCCAGTTGAGCAGCACCTTCATCTTCCGATCCAAGGCCCGCCGAAGCACCGGTTCGAGGTCGGTGAGCAGAGCCGGGTCGATCTGAAGACCATCGGCACCCGGCTTGAGATAAAAATGCCAGGCCACCGGCACGCGGATGTGATCGAACCCCGCGTCGGCAATTCGGTCGATGTCTTCCGGCGTATAGCGGATGCCCCAGGTGTAGGGCGGGGGAGCCTCCCAGCAATTGCCGAGGTTCACGCCGCGCTTGATGGATGCCGCCGCGCGATGCGCGGGGGTATTCTGGCCGAGCAATTTCGGAGCGACGAAGTCCGGCAAGGTGGCGGCCCGGCCGTGGAGCCTGATCGTCACTTTCTTGCCGGCGGTCACGGGGATCGTCTGCGAGAGCGGGCAATTCTGCCAGGTCGCGGCAACGCGCATGCCCTCCAGCGCGGGAGGATTGGCGAGCGGCCAGGCATCTTGAGCAGGATAGCCGCCATAGGAGGGCGTCCATGCCGCCGGTTTGCCATCGGCCTGTGTTTCGAAACCCCCGTTCTGGATCCGGGTGCCATCGGCTGTGATCCCATCCCACAACACGTCCTCGCGGAAGACCGCGCCGGGCTTTTCCTCCTCCCACGGACCGAGCAGGCCGAGGTCCACGGTGCCATCCTCCACGGGGGTGAAGCTGACCGTCACCTCGCGCCAATCCCACCAGCGCACGGGGAAACTCAGATCCGTATGGCGGTCGCGGACCGCCGGATCTTTTTCCCAAGAGGCTGGAGAAACGGTGCCCGTGGAGATCCGCACATCCTGGAGAGGAGATTGGGAAGCCGGGACTTTCAGCCAGATTCTGGCCGTCGTCGGTTGGCGGAGGGTTTCCGCGGCATGGAGGGCGATGCAGGGGAGGAGCGAGAGGATGAGGAGGCGGATCATTACAAAAATGGGGACAGGAATGGGGCTTGCCGGGTCGGGGCGGGTCGTTATTTCCTTACGGCATGGAGCACCACGTCTATTTCTGGCTGAAGGAAGAATACCAAAATGATATCGACCGGGCGATCTTCGAGCAGGGCCTCGACAACCTCCTCAAGGGCGACCTGCTGCTGTCCGGCCGCTGGGGTGTCCCCGCGAAGGTGATGGTCCGCCCGGTGGTCGACCAGTCCTGGGACTACGGTCTCACGATGCAGTTCGAGAGCGTGGAAACCCAGGACGCCTATCAGGAAGATCCGGACCACCACGTTTTCATCAACACCTTCAAGGAGTGGTGGGCCAACGTGCAGGTGAAGGACCTTGAGTTCCCGGAGCGTGCATCCTCGAAGGGATATTGATAAGGGTAGGGAACGGTGTCCCGGAGGCAAATCGGCCCTTCTTGATCACCTCATGAACTGCGCCAGCGTGGCCTTCAACTCGGGAGGCCATTCCAGTGTATCGAGCGTCTTGAGCTCGATCCACGCCGGATCGATGCGGAGCAGGTCCTGGAAGTAAACCGCGGCATCGTCCTGGGCACCGCTCTGCGCAGCGGCGATGGTGAGCAGCGCGGTGGCGTTCTCGATCTTGTCTTCCGGGAAACCAACGAGCTTGCCGTCCTTGAGGAACTGGTAGCCACGTTCCGAGTTGCCCGTTAGAAGCGCGACCCAGCCGGCGCGGATGGCGAAGTTCCCATCATTCGGGAAGCGATGCATGCCTGCGGTCAGGATTTCCATTGCCTGCTTCGGTTCGGCGTTTTCAAAGGCGGTGTAGGCGGCTTCCGCATAGTCGCCGGGAATGGTGGTTTCCACCGGGTGTTCGGTGAGCAGTTCCACCCAGCGCGGGTGGGCTTTCTGATAGTCGCCCATGGCGGTGAGGGCGAGCGCCTCGGCGCGCAGGCAGGGTTCGGGCGGCGCACCCATTTCGCGGGCCTGGTTGGCGAGGCGGAAGGTGGTCTCGACTTCCTCCTTGTGGGCGGAAAAGGCGAGCGCGGCATTCATGCACGCCAGGGCGAAACGGGAGCGGCCCACGGTGGCGATGGTCGCGGGATCGGCAAGGCGTTCGGCGACTGCCTTGCGTTGTTCCGGAGTGGAGCTTTCCGGCAGGGTGATGGCGGCGATCTCTTCCGTCACGCACTTGCGGACCGCCTCCAGCGCGGGCTTGAAATCCGCCTGTTCCCAGCCTTCCCAGTCCTCCCGCATGCGGAAATCCTCCATGGCGGGAAAAGTATCCGGCCAAGTGGAGAGTGAGTCGGCCTTGCGCCCTTGCAGCCAGGCGATGCGGGAATGCGAGATCCTTTCCAATAGAGGTGGCAGATCTTTTGTTTTGGAAAGGACCGCCTCAATCCTTTCGTGGATGTCCGAGGCGAGGGCCAGTTCCAGCGCCTTGGCGGCAACCGGTCCTTTGCCACCCGCGGCTTCAGTGGCGGCGAGAATGGCCGCATCATCTTTCGCGGCGAACGCGGCGGCCACGGCCGCGGATTGAAGCCAGGGATTTCCCGCCAATGGTGGAGGGGCGTCTGGTTTTGCTCCGGCAACGGCTTCGGCCAGATGCTCCCGCCACGGGCTCGCGCCGAGGTCTTTCGACCACTCCAGCAGATCCGGCCAGGTGGATGGGTAGGAATTCGCCAGACGATCCCACAGCGGGATGAACGCATCCGCCGCAGGCGATCTGGGAGCCAGGCTGAATCCGGCGATGAACCCGTCGAAGTCCAGCGTCGGGAAAAATGTTTTCTCCACTGCCTTGAAATCGCATCCGCCAAAGGCCGTGGTCCGTTCCGCGGGTGAAAGGCGGGTGAAGGTCCGCGACTTGTCATCGAATCTAACACCGGTCAATGCCTCGCTGGCTTTCTCGAGCATGGAGAGCGATTCCTTGCCGATGGTTCCGGGTTTGTCCGGGGTTTCGCGCACACCCGGCAAGGGGAGCAAGCGGTGCAGGGTGATGGTCCCATTGTCCTCGCCGGTGATGACTTCGTTCGGAGGAAACGCGACGGCGGATAGTGCCGAGGATGTTTCAACCGGAGCGTGCCGTCCGTTCCGGATTGCCAGGGTGTTGCCATCCACGGCAAATGGCGCGTGCTTCGGATCGCGGAGGCGGCCGGTCCAGATCGTGGACTGGCGAT
>CAXTTX010000237.1:0-8361 GCA_964247045.1 uncultured Verrucomicrobiales bacterium
AGCGCCTCGGCCGCGTCCCGAGCCCGCCCTCCGAAGCGCTCCACGGGAGCCACCGCCAGCAACTGGAGGATGAGGGCCTCCAGCTCCTCCGCCAGCGGTCAAGCCGCCCAGAAACCCTCCCTCCTCAGCGACCTGTTTGTTCATGACAACTACGCCCTCAACGAGGAAAAGCCCGTCGGCGCGAATGGCGAACCCTCATGGGTCCAGAACCGTCGTTTCAGTACCACCCGGATCTACCTCCAGCAGGACCCCTGGGAAGTGGGTCTGGAGCAATGGTATCGCGTGCGCGACTTCGACGACGGCCGCGTGACCCAACGCTCGCAAACCGAAATCGAGATCGGCCTGCCCTACCGGATGCAGCTCGATATCTACGAAAACCTCATCCATGACAACTCGGACCACAAGGGCTGGGAACAGGAGGAAGTCGCCGTCGAACTGCGCTATGCCTTCGCCGACTGGGGCAAGCTCCCGCTCAACCCGACGCTCTATTTCGAATATGCCTTTTGCCATGAAGGGTCCGATGGGATCGAACCCAAGCTATTGATCGGTGACGATTTCGGCAACGGCTGGCACTACGGCGTGAACTTCATCCACGAGCGCCGCGTCTGGGGCGAAGCGGAAGCTGAGTGGGGAATCGCCGCCGGTATTTCCAAAACCATCGTCGACAGTTGCTGGTCCATCGGCATTGAAGGCAAGTGGACCCATCCCGAGGGCGACCACAACGAAGGCATCCTTGGACCCTCCGTGCAGTGGCTGCCGACGGAGAACACCCACCTCGATCTCGTGGCGATGGGCGGCCTGACCGATTCGTCACCGAACGTCGAGGCTTGGCTCATCTTTGGTTTCGATTTCGGATCCGGCACCCACGAGCAGCACGGCTACAAGCCGTCCTCGCTGGGGAACTGATCGCACCCTTCCATCGGTTGATTGCACAAAGGAAGCCACGCGTCGTGCCACGGCGCGTGGTTTCTTGCTTCAAACCCAGTCAATTCCGTGGCGAAGCCTGGCGGCACACCCGCAGCCAAAGGCATCCGGCCTCATCCTGATGAAGATCCTCGATCCGGAATTCCTGGTCCGGTTTCAGCAAAAAATCCTGCGGGACCGTGCAGACAAATCGTCCGGCTTTCATCCCGCCAAGTCCGGTTAAGATCCACACCACGCCTTCAACGTCCGCTCCGGCGCGCGTGTTCGTGAATCCATCCGGTAGAAAACCGTCAATCCCACCCATGCCTGGAATCGAACGATCCCGATCCTGCAACCACGCGCAAGCGGCGTATTCCAAGCGGTCCCAAAACGACCTGTTTTCGATAATGTCCCTTCGCTCCGGCATCCTGGATGCCCACGCTAGCGGAAGGACAAGGGCAAATCAACCCAGCGAAAACTCCCCGTCATCATCCATGCCATGCCATCCCAGGCGGCCGAAGGCACGGAGCACGGAGGCCACGGGTTCGCCGTCTTCCTCGCCTTCGCCATGCTCGATGGTAGCGGAGGTGCTGAGTCCGCGGTTGCACTCCAGGCTGATCACGGTGGTGTAGCTTTCCAGATAGATCCAGTCGCCCCAGGCCTTCGCCTCATGGCGCGGCTCGAGGTGTTCCTTACGGAGCGAAGCGAGGATCTCGCTGATGGTACTTGGGGCGTCGTCTTCGGGGAGTTGGATGAGGGTTTCCATGAGGAAAGGGAAAGGGATGTCGGATCGGGCGGATTATGAAGGATTTCGGGCGTCCGGTCTAGGCTCGTTAGCGAATGTTGCTTCACAAAGTTTCGCGTAAGAGCCGCCGAGGGCAAGTAGTTCGGAATGGGTGCCTTGTTCGATCAATCTCCCGCGGTCGAGAACGCAGGTGCGGTCGGCCTTTTGGACGGTGGTGAGGCGGTGTGCAATCACGAAACAAGTCCGGTCGGAACGGAGATTTTCCAGCGCTTCTTGAACGAGCCGCTCGGTCCGGTTGTCCAAGGCGGAGGTCGCCTCGTCCAGCAGGAGCAGCGGCGGGTTTTTCAACAGCGCCCGGGCGATGGAGAGCCGCTGGCGCTCGCCTCCGGAAAAACGTCCGCCGCGTTCCCCGGCCACGGTATCCAGCCCCTCCGGAGTGGCGCGGACGAAATACGCGGCATTCGCGGATTCGAGGGCCGCCCAGAGTTCCTCGTCGGTGGCATCGTGTTTGGCCAGCAGCAGGTTTTCCCGCAGCGTGGTGTTGAAAAGGAAACTTTCCTGCGTCACGTAGCCTAACTGGTCGCGGAGCCATTCCTTGGAAACCGTGTCCAGCGGAATGCCGTCCATCAGGATGCGGCCCGAGGTCGGATCGTAAAAGCGGGTCAGCAGGTTCAGCACCGTGGATTTCCCCGCGCCGGTGGCTCCCACCAAGGCGATTGTCTCGCCGGGCTTCGCTTCCATGGTAAGCCCGCTGATCGTGGGGGCCTTGTCGGCATAGGCGAACGAAACGTTGTCGAACACCACATGGCCCTTCATCCCCTCCGGACGCAGGCCTTCCGTCAAATTGGCCTCGTCCGGAGTGTCGATGATTGTAAAGACCCGTTCCGCGGCGACGATCCCGCGGGTGAAAGTCTGCGCCAGCGTGTTGATCCGCGAGATGGGGTCGAAGAGGAAGCCCCACGCCACCACGAATGCCATCACCTCGCCCTTGAGCATCTGCCCTTGCAGCACGGACCACGAGCCGTAGGCGACCATCAGGATGATGCCGGACTCCGCGATGAAGGAAACACCGGGCCAGACCATCGCCTGCCCGCGCATGACCGTCATGTGCTTTTCCCCCACTTTCTTCGAGGCCTTGTCGAAGGTATCGAGCGCTTTGGGCTCCACCGTGTAGGCCTTGATTTGCCGGATGCCGGACAGGTTGTCGTGGAGGATGGCGTTCAGGGCGGAGGTCGCTTCGGAGGATTCCCGCCACATCGGCTCGGAGCGTCTGCTCCACCAACCGGTCAAAACCGCGATGAAGGGCAGGGGAAGCAGCGTCACCAGCGTGAGCTGCCACGAGTGATAGCACATGTAGGCACCGACGATGAGGAACTGGAGAAATGCGGCGATCGCCTGGTCCACGCCTTCGATGATCACGCGGTTGGCCGTGGGCACGTCATTGGCGACGCGGGACATGATGTCGCCGGAGGTATTCACATCGAACCATTTCACCGGCAGCCGCTGGAGCTTGTCATAGAGTTCGACGCGGATCATGTGCGTGAGTTTCAACTCCAGCTTGTTGTTGTAATAGGTGCGCAGCGTGAAAAGCACCTGCCGGGCGAGGATCGCGCCGATGCCGATGGCGGCGGTGGGAATCAGCAGATCCCCGCGCTTCTGGTCAATGATCACATCCAGAAACACCTGGGTCACGCCGGGCAAGACCAGCACGAGCAAGGTGCAGCCCACGGCCATCAGCAGCGACAGCCCGCTTTGCAACGGGAAGCGGAAGGTGTGGCGGAGGATCCGCGCGAGTGTGGCCATGCACCATCATGGAAACATCGTCCCGTGCGTTTGGGAAGACGGGAAAGAGAGGAAAGCCGGTAAAAACGAGGAATGCGGCCGCGTGTTTGTTCTTGGCCCCCGCCACGCCGCGGGCGATGTTCCGTGGGGAAATGTTGTCGGATCCCCGGGTCTTCGCGCTGGCGCTGCTGGCAGCCCTGTGCATCGGCCTGGCAAAGGCCGGGTTCAGCGGCATCTCCATGGTTTCCGTGGTCATCCTGGCGGATATCTACGGCCCGAAGGCCTCCGTCGGACTGGCCCTGCCGCTCCTGATCGCGGCGGATCTCATGGCTTACCCGGCCTTTCTCAAGCACGGCTCGTGGCGGCCGGTGTGGCGTTTGTTAGGTCCGGCGCTGCTCGGTCTGGGCCTCGGTTGGTGGGTTCTCGGGGGGATTTCCGAGACCATGGCGCGGCGGGTCATCGGTTCCTGCGTGTTGTTCATGGTGGTCCTGCAGGCGTTCCGGCGGCTCCGGCCGGAGGGTTTCGACCGTCTGGCGGATTCGCGTGGCTTCGGCATGGCGGCGGGCGTCCTCGGCGGTTTCGCGACCATGCTGGCGAATGCAGCGGGACCCGTGGTGCAGCTCTATCTGATGGCCCGCCGGATTCCCAAGATGGAGCTCATCGGCATCGGCGCGCGGTTTTTCCTGATGATCAACCTGATCAAGGTGCCCTTGAACGCCCGGCTGGCGCTCATCACCCACGCGAGCCTGCTGGAAAACCTGAAGCTGCTGCCGGCCGTGGCCCTTGGCATCTTCGGAGGCAAGGCCCTGCTACGGCAGGTGCCTCAGGGAGCCTTCGAGGCGATGATTGTCATCTTCTCGCTCGTCGCCGGCCTGCGGATGATTTTCTGGTAGGGTGAAGTGCGCCTCAGGTGCCCGGTATCACTGCCAGGACACGGCCTTCATGTTCTTGTAATTCTGCCAGGCCAGATAGCCGAAGAGCACTGCGGTGTAGAGAGAACCCATCCAGAAGAAGCCGAACAACCCCATCGCGGTACCCGTGATCATTCCCACCAGATACACACGGCGCTCCGGGCGGATGAACAGGGCGGCGATCTGGCCGCCATCCAAGGGCGCGACCGGCAGCAAATTGATGATGCCCCACCAGAAATTGATCCACAGCAACTGGTGGATGAAGTAGCCCACGAACGGCTTCTCAATCAGGAAGGTGACCAGGCCGGCATCTTGGTAGTCCAGCGTCAGCCCGAACAGGCTTTGACTGACGAAGGCCAGAGAGTTGCCGGGTCCGAATACTGCTGCCAGCGAGGCGATGATCACGATGAGAAAGACAAATCCCGCGCCGGGACCTGCCGCGATCATCCAAAATCTCCCCCAGCGGGTGAACCGCCCCCCTTGGTTGATGGCCAGGCCGCCGAAGGCGGTCAAAAGGATGACGGGCTGGCCTCCGCCCAGCTTCCGGCCGGACAGGGCGTGACCCAGCTCGTGGATCAGGATGGAGACAAACGCCGCGAGAATGAACAGGACCATCGCGAAGAACGCCTGCCGGGAGTCCGCGTAGAGCGCCCCGCCCAAAAGCGCCGTGGTTACCCAGAAGAAGGGCTGAACCTCCACGGGGATGCGAAAGATGGAAAAGCGGAACATGCGGGGGGATCGTTAGGCCACGTCTGCCGACTAGGCAAGGCCGGGGAGGTTCCAAAAAACCTCCGCATTTCCAATCAGCGCCGGGTGCCGCGATCTGGTGGCAAACCGGGCGGAGCAGGTTCCGCTGGAGCGGGCTGCGGGACTGAAATCCTTAAAAATGCTTGGAAAGACGGTCCTCGCGGCGGTCCCCGGCTTGACCGGAGGGCATTCCAGCCTATAAGGTCGGGCGGGCTTGCGCCTTACGCGTTTTCCCGCCGTTTTTTGATCCTAGTCCCTGTAGAAGCCACGATGTCCAAGCGCGTTTCCGCCACACTCCTTGCCGCCTTGCCGGTCGTTGCCCTTTCCTTGCTTTCCGTTTCCTGCTCGACGGGGCCGATGTCGCCGGACCCCTTTCATCGCAAGCCCGAACGCAAGCTTTACAGTTGGAACGATGACGGGGGAGAGGGGAAGGTTTCCATCCGCATCAGTTTGACGGACCAGATCGCGGAGATCAAACGTGGCGAACGGGACATCGGCTGGTGCTATGTCGCCACCGGCAAGGAGGGTCACTCCACCACTCCCGGAACTTACTCGATCACCGAGAAGATCGAGGACAAGCATTCCAACATCTACGGCTGGTTCGAGGATGAGTTCGGCAACGTGACCGACGGTGACGCGAAAGCGAAGGACAAGGTGCCGGAGGGCATGGTCTACGTGCCCGCGCCGATGCCGTATTGGATGCGCCTGACCTCCTATGGGGTCGGCATGCACGGTGGGCTCATTCCGGAGCCGGGCAAGCCTGCTTCCCACGGCTGTATCCGTCTGCCCAAGGAGTTTGTGCCCCAGTTGTTCGAAGTGGTGAACGTGGGCACTCCGGTGACCATCACCAACGCCCCCAGTGGCAAGCCCCACGCCGAACCGGGCTTCCTGAATGAGCAGCAACAGACCTTTACCGGTGGCAGCCGCGGTCCGGAAACCGCCGAATCCGTGACCTATCGGAACGGCCTGCCCGTGTTTTTCCGGTGAGCGGGGAGCGTGTCTTTGCGCGGAGCGGCACGCATGTCGATAGGACCAAAGGCCCGTCATCATTCCAGCCCGGGTCGAAGGCCCGCGTATTGACAGGCCAGATTATTGAGGGCTGAAAGCCCGGTTTCATGCGGGGGAAAAGCGGAATGTTAAGAGGCGGGTGCTACGGGGCGGAATGAATTTTGAGGTCTTGGGGAAGACAAGGGATGATGGGGCGGAATGAATTCCGCGGTCCACGAATCGGGGCGGAATGAATTTTGACTACGCGTTGCCCCGTCTATGTCCGCTACGCTCCCATTGCGGTCCATTTTTGAAATGCAAAACCCACCCGGAGTGGTTGAAGTTCCGGGCGGGTTTTCTTCGTCCTGAGGGCCGAAAGGCCGGATTCGCTTATGGCTGGGCGGGAACGTAGAGTTCCGAGCCTTTGGCCAGGACGGTTGCGGTGGTAAGATCCAGGCCGTTGAGGGCATTGAGACGCTCGGCGTCGGTGCCATGCTTGGCAGCGAATTCACCGTAGGTCATCTCACCCTCGATAACGACAGGCTGGATCTTTTTTTCAGGGGATGGTGCGGAGCTTTCGGGGTGCGCGGGGGCTTCGGCGGCTGCCGGAGCGGGCGCGGTTTCCATTTTGGCGGGAACCGGGCTGTGTTTCGGCATCGCGGTGGAAACCGGCATCGTTTGGGAGGTGGCGGCGGAACGCATGACCGGGGCTTTCGCCACCGGAGCGGGCGCGGGGACCGGAGCAGGTGCCGGGGATGGCATCGGAGCCGGGGCCTTGGCGGCCGGGGCCGGAGCACTTGCCATGGCCGGGGAGCCTTGACCCAACTGGATCACTTGACCAGGGCGCATGGCGGTCGCCTTTACCTTTGGATTGGCGGCGATCAGCGTGCTCGCGGGGATCTTGTATTTCCGTGAAATGGTCGAGTAGGTCTCGCCTTGGCGGACCGTGTGGGTTTGTCCAGCAAGGCCGGTGGAGGGAGTTGGCGCGGATTTGGCGGCCGCCGTGGCGGCGGGAGCGGCCGCAGCAGACTTGCCGGGAACCTTCAATTCCTGGCCGACGCGGATGTAGGAACTGAGCTTCAGTCCGTTGTTCTTCGCCAGCCTCTCGGGCGTGGTGCCTGCCTTGCGGGCGATTTTCGCGAAGCTGTCTCCCGCCTTCACGGTGTAGATCGCCGTCGTGACGACGGGGGCCGTTTCCGAGGACTTGGGGGCCGCCTGGGAGGTTTCGACCGCGGCGGTTTTCGGCTGCGCCTCAGGATTGCCACCGAGCTTGGAGTTTTCGTTCTCCAGCAAGCGGATCTGCGCCTCCTGCTCCTTGCACTTGGCCCGGAGGATTTCCAACTCGGTTTTCGCAAATGCGCCCGGAGTGACCAGAACCAGCGAAAGCGTCGTGAAAAGCAGCGTTCGTTTCATGATGCCTCTGTTTTTCCAAAAATATCGCTTAGGATCAAGAGAAAATCAGGAATTCTTAACAAGAATGAATGAATTCTCCATACCTGTGAGGTTTATCGAGCTTCAAACGAGAGTTTCAGACGCGAAAAAACGGGCGATCCCTTGCAGGATCGCCCGTTTTAAATAGAGAAAAGGGAAACGATTTTTTAGTTCGACCGGCCTTGGTAGCTGTTATCCTCGGTCTTGATGCTGATCTTCTCGCCGACGTTGATGAACAGCGGCACCTGGACAATCAGGCCGGTTTCCATGACGGCGGGCTTGTAGACGTTGTTGGCGGAGTCGCCCTTCACGCCTTCCGAGGACTCGGCGACGGTCATGACCATGGAAAGCGGCAAGTCCACGGCCACCACCACGCCGTCGGCAATCATCAGGTTGTAGAGCTGGCCCTCGATGAGGTAGTTTTTCACGTTTTCGATCAGGTCCTCATAGACGACCGCGTCCTCGTAGGTTTGCGGGTCCAGGAAGTGGTAGCCGCTGCTGTCCTTGTAGGAATATTCGTGCGGCGTGCGCTCCAGGACCACGCCCTCGACGCTGTCATTCGAGGTCATGCGGAGGTTGAAGACCTTCTTGGTGGCAACGCTGCGGATCGACATCTGGACGTAGGATGCCATGCGCGGCGGAGTCTTGAGCTCGTGTTCAATGACGAGGCAGACTTCGTTGTTGTGGCGGACGGCATGTCCCTTGCGGAGGTTGATGATCGGTGTGCTGGCCATAATTCGTGTGCGGTGGGGGATAGGCCGCGCCGCCCGGGGAGGCAAGCACGGAGTTTCCGCCGGGCTTTCAGGCGGATTTTTGTTTCACCCAAGCTACCATTTTCGCGTCGTCGTCGCCGGC
>CAXTTX010000238.1:0-6993 GCA_964247045.1 uncultured Verrucomicrobiales bacterium
GCGGGCGGAGGAGGGAGTGACCGGTGGGGGCGGTGCGGCTGGACGTGGGGGAATGATGTGGTGGGCGGGAAGAGGGGTCAACGCGGGGAGGCTCTAACATGGTAACACCACGGGTGTGCGCGGGGTGTGGTGCCGGGTTGATTTAATTTGTTAGATCCGGGTGGGTGTTCGCGGACGTTCCTTGTTGCGGGTATGCGTGGAATTCCAGGAAAGAAACCACCCGGGCAGCCGTGTGGCCGCCCGGGTGGAGTTGGAATGGTCCGTGTGATCGGTGTGATCCGTAAGGAAGGGCCGCTTCAATCGGATGGAAGTGCGGAAACGGACACGGTGTAGCCGGTAGGGGTTGTCATGTGACCCAGCTCGATGGCTCCGGCGTCGGCCGCGGCGATCATGGCATTGACCCAGGCAATCTTGGGGCCGACGGAGGTTCGTTGGTAGTTTTGGCCATAGATGACCGATTCCAGGTAGGGCACGCCGCGGTGGAGGACAAAGGTGGGCGTGCCGGAGTCGCCATCCCAGAGGGAGTAGTCCAGATCATCGTAGGGAGGATCCGATTCGGTGACGTTGCCAGTCGCCGCGCGGACGCAGGCCATCATTTTGTTATAAGCCGGGTAGGAGGAGATCGGAGTGGGCGGACTGCCACCGGATTTGCCTTGGGAGATGTGGAAGTAAGGAAGACCGTTGGCGGTGAGAGCATCGTATTCCGCCTTGTTCCGGCCGGCGATGGGCACGATCTGGACACCCTCGACGTCGATGTCGCGGTCGAGGACGGCCACACAGAGGTCTGGCAAGCTCGCGGGGGCTACATCGAGGATTTCAGGGTGGGCCGCCACGTATGCCGCCCTTTCGGTGGGCGTCCATTCGGTCTCGGGCCACTCGGATTGGCAGAGTTGGGTGGCATCGACCACGGTATTGTCTTCCAGGACGAAACGGACGGTGAGCGCGGCGGGAGCGGAACTCTTCCACGATCCGTAGCCACGGGGATGTCCGTGCTGGCAGTAAAGGATGTGGCGTGGAGTGATGAGGACGCCGCCGTAGCTCTGGTCCCCGTGGCTTTTCCAAGCCGAGACACCGGTGAGCTTGGGAACGAGCGGTGCGGCCCACAGGCTGGTATTCCGGGTGTAGGCGGGAGTGGAATGGTTCTCCGAGGAAAACAACTCCATGTCCGAGGATCCTGACTCGCCATCGATCAATGCGTCGAAGGCATCGACCACTTCCTCCTGATAGGCGGCCAGTCCGTCGCTGACGGGGAAGGGGGTGGAATGGATGAGGATCGAGTCACCGAGCGCATTGGTGGCGAATTCCGCATAGGTGATGACGTCGCCGTCGTCCGTATCCGCATAGGTGGAGGTGTGGACTCCGGTGGCGATGCCATTTTTGTACCACTCTCCGGTGGTGAACATCGCCGGGGTGAGGCCATAGCCTTCCACGGGATCAAGCCAGCGGAGATCGGCCTTGGTGAGGGTAGCCCCGGAGGCATGGCTGCCGGTGATATCCATGCCATGGATTGCCGCGTAGGGATTGTCGAAATGCGGTTCCGATCCCGTCCACGGCTCCTTCGCGAAGATGCCGTAGGCGGTGGTGGTGGAAACGATGTCGCCTCCCTGGACGGCGTTTGCCACCCAGATGATGTAGGACTCCGCATCGACATCCGCCTGGGTGACGGTGTATTCGAATTCATTGTCCTCGCCCAGCTGGATGCCGCGTGTGACGTCATACCAATAGCCGGTGACCTTCCCGCCGTGGGAAACATCCCATTCGCCGGGCCAGACGACGAGGGTCTGTCCGGCCAGGGTGCGCCCGCCTTCCGGGTAATAGACATAGCCGGTATAGATCTCCGGCTCGTAGATGTTCTCCGGCGGTGCGGTGACGAAGGTGGAGAAATCCAGGCTGAAGACGGACTTCAACTGGCCGATGACCGCGGTTTCCTTGTTGGTGGCCGAGGTGGTTGCCGGATTCCACGGGAAGTAACCTCCGGAGGTGTAGTTGGCATTGCCGGTGATCTGCCAGTAATGGGTGTCCGCGGTGGCGGTGCCGCCGTTCCGGTCTTCAATCTGGTCGAGGACCCAGGAGGATGACTCGGCATTGAGGTGATTGTAGAAGGGCCGGGCGATCGCCTTGAGCTGGCCGAGCGTGAGCGGGGCTTTTTGTTTGGCCCGCCAGGGGTCGGTCTTCGGGTCGGGGACGGATAGATCGACGATCCCGGAGAGATCCGAGCGGATTTCATCGCCAATGGCGGGTGCGATGGGCTCCAGGGCGCGAAGTGCCTCGGTGACCATCCATTTTGCCTGGCCAACGCTGGCGGGGCCGTGGTTGTTCGCCTCCGCGGCGGGATCGATGGCGGGGGGATCACCGCTTTCCCACCAACCGGGGGAGTCGGCGAGGGCATTCATGCCGCAGGAAAGCAGGATGACGGGTAGGGTGCGGGCAAGATGCCGCCAAGTTATGGATATTGCAGGTGACATGAGAGTAGGGTTCGGGGTTTTGCTTCCATTTGGCTCTTCAAGTTACTCATAGATGCCCAAGGAGATGTCTCCCTGGGGAACCGAGATGATTACCTTGCCGTTGAGGATGGTGTGGCCGTCGACGACGAGGGCTTCTCCGCCGCTGTCATCGGAGGAGGAGGGGTCGTCGAGGGCGGTGTCCGGATCCGAGGTGAAGTCGGTTTTCCAGAAACGGTTGGTGAGGGTGGTCCTGCCGTTTTTCAGGACGGTGAGTGCGTCCGAGCGGGTGCTGCTGGTGGAACCGTTGCCGACGCGGAAGAGGCCGTGGAGGTCGTTCCAGGTGATCGAGTTGGTGGGGGTGGGGGACTCGACGTTGTTGCGGCCGAAGACGACTTCCTGATAGGTTTTCGAGCTGCTGTTGGTTCCCCAGGCGATGCTGGAACTGCCGGCGGCCGTGGGGTCGATGCCAAAGGCGAAGGAATAGTTTCCGGAAGCGGTGCCGCTTCCTCCGGCGAAGGAACTCTGGCCGGAGGCGGTGCCGGAGGAGATGGCGACGGCGTTGGAATTGGAGGCGGTGGCGGAGGAACCGGCGGCGAAGAGGCCCCCGGAGCTGACGCTGCCGCGGGCGAGATAGGCGGTGGTCCAGGCGCTGCTGTAAGGGACGGTGGAAAGGCCGTTCAGGGCGCTCGTGAGGGTGGAGGTCTGGACGAAGCCGGCGGTGGCGGCGGAGGAGGCGGTGAGGACGTCATTTCCATCCACCTTCAGCGAGCCGTCGTCCACGGTGATGTCCGACCCGGAGAATGCGGTGGCGCGGCTGACGCCGTCGATGGTGAGAACGGGGTCCACGCCGAAGTCATCCGTGTCGCAGACGGTGAAGACGCCGGCCTTTGAGTAAGGGACGGCGTAGCCATCCTGATGGCTGAGAATGACGTTGACGGAGTTGCCCCACAAGTAGACGCCGCCGTCGCCAATGCCGGGGGCGGATTCCTCCACGTCGCTGTAGAGGAAGAGTCCGCCGGTTTTTGAATAAAGGTTGATGCTCTTGCTGCCGAGAGCGGCGTCGAAGGTGTCGAGGATGGTGTTTCCGCCGGAGTCGAGGTGCACGCCGTCGTAGGCCGCGAGGGGAGCGGCATGGATGGCGCCGGGGAGCATGCAGAAGGAGAGGGCGATGAAGGAGCGGTGGAATGATTTTGTTTTCATGGAATGCGAGTGTTTTGTTAGTCGTTTGTTTTGTTTGTTATGTCTATCAGCAGGGAAAGCGCGGGGGGAAGAAGGACGGGCAGGGTGAGGCAGGGATGCGGGCACGAAGGGACCTTCGGCCCGCGGAACGCGAGCGTGAGGAGGTCGTGCGGGATGACATCACATCCCGTGGGAATCAGGGCGGGGCAGTGGTCTGCCTCCGGCGCGCGGGATCATCCGGTGTTAGGCGGAACCCGCGACATTCTGGAGAAGTGCTTGTTCATGGCGTTTTGGGACAGCGGTGTTTCGGATACGGCTGGAAAGGGTCCGCGGAAGCGGCAGGCCCGCGAAATGAGGACGCGGGATATGAAGAGATGGGAAAAGATGGGAAATGGGTTTCCGGTCGTATGATTCCTTTTCCCGGGTCTATACGAAGATGAATGGTTTTCGTCGCGAAAGGTCAAGTGACCAAATCGGAACTGTTACCAGGCGGAAAGGGTTGTGGACTTCCCTCGCGTCTATTCATAGAATCGTCGATGAGTGATGAAGTTTTTGACGTTTCGTCAAGTGACCAAATCGGAACTGTTGGCGTGCCGGAAAAATCAGGAATGGATCGAACGCTTTTCGTGGCATCGTCCGATGAAAGACGGATTTTTCGCGAGAAGGTCAAGTGGCCAAATCGGAACTTTCCGACATGGGAGGGGATGGCGGGGGTGGAAATGCCATGGGGAGGGGTTGGGGCGGGACATGTGGGAATGATGCATCGGGCGGGAAGAGGGGTCAACGCGGGGAGTCTCTAACAAGGTAACACGCGGGGTAATACTTTCGTGGGGATGCGGGGGGGGCGGGAGACGATGATTTGCGGCTGGCGGAGGTGAATGCAGCGCGGGCGTTTTCTCTCTCTCTCTCTCTCTTTTTCTCTTCACTTATCTTTTCCTATCCTCTCCTCTCCTCTCTTTACGGTTATGGATGGGTTCGCCATGGGATGGCCATGGGTTCTGGTGGGATATGGATGGGATATGGATGGGATATGGATGGGATATGGATGGGATATCGATGGTTTGCCGTGGGGTTATGGACGGGTTTGTTTGGGGTAACCCATGGGTTATGGATGGGTTAAGGTCGGGTTGGCGACGGGTTTAGTGGTTCCGGTGGGTGATCCGGGCTTCGTGCGGGGTTTGATTCGGGCTTTGCGTGGCGGGGGATCGTGACCTAGGGTGGCGGGCGAAACGCTTTTTCATCATCACCCCGCACTTCACGACCCGACATGCCATCCCCGCTTCACGCTGCTTTCACGGACAAGGAAATGGCCGCCTCGTATGATGAGCGGTTCGCAAAGCTGGGACCGATGAAGGAGGCGCTGCACCTGGTGACGGGCGGGGTGCTGGCGGAGCTGCCCGAGGAGGCGCGGGTGCTGTGCGTGGGCGCGGGGACGGGCGCGGAGCTGCTGGTGCTGGCGCGGAAGTTTCCGGGGTGGCGCTTCACGGCGGTGGAGCCGGCGACGGCGATGCTGGAGGTGTGCCGGCGGCGCGTGGCGGAGGAGGGCATCGGGGACCGGTGTGTTTTCCATGAAGGGTATCTGGACTCGCTGCCGGTCCCGGATCTATCAGAGGCATTTCACGGGGCGACTTCGATCCTGGTGTCGCAGTTCATCATGGATGCGGAGGAGCGGGTGGCATTCTTCCGTGGCATCGCGGAGCGGCTGGTGCCGGGGGGCATCCTGGTGGATGCGGACTTGTCCGCGGACATGGCCACGGCGGATTACACGAGCATCCTGGAGGTGTGGCTGCGGCTGATGGCTTCGGAGCAACTGACACCGGAGAAGATCGAGGCGATGCGGAATGTCTATGGCCGCGAGGTGGCGATCACTCCGCCAGGTGAGATCGAGGGGATGATGGTTTCCGGTGGTTTTGAAAGGCCGGTGGCGGTGCTGCAGGCGCTGCTGATCCGCGCGTGGGTGGCGAGGAAGGGGTGATGGGAGTGCGTAATGCGACTTTCAAATGAAAAATCTCATTCGCCTCAGCCATCGCATCGAGCTCGGCAGGTAACGAGGTCCGACCGGCGCGAATCCGGCGTGCCTTGTTATTGCAGGCTCTTCTTTTTGGCTGGCACCTTTTTGGTGACCTTCTTTGTCCCCACTTCAGGCAGCAAATTCCTCTCCTGATGGTCTTGCTGTTTTGGCAAGCGTTGGAAGAAATTCGTCGATGGGATGATAACCGGTTCATATGGACCTCGACCCGTTGCAGCCCGCAAAATTTCCCTTGCAGCGCCAAATAGCATGGAGGGACCGTTCACCTGAATAACGCGTTCTAACTGATCGCCGGAAAGAGTGGGATGGGCGGCGACGAGGCCGGAAATCTCCAAGGTGAATTCGTAAGGGATATTTTTTTTCGGAGGAATGGTCTGTTCAATCGTGAGAAAAATTCCCCAGACCGTTCCCTCCTCGGTCGCGTTTTCGGATTTCAGGAGATCGACCCTCGATTCCACCTGTATGGTTTCAAGATCGTATTCTTTTGCCTTTCCCGGTTCAAATTCCGGGTTGGCCCTTACTTGGATGAAATTCACCCAGTAGTCTTGGAGTTGGAGTGGTGCTTGGATCACAAGAGGTTTAACAATGAGAGGGTTTCAGACGGCAACGCGAGGGATCGGAATCCAACTCATGCGTAATCAAATGTACAAAGGAAACCTCCCGCTTCGGGAGGTAACACTGGAGCCCACCGGGGGGCAGAGGTCTTGTGCCGCGGCAAGCACCGTGAGGCCGGGCGTGCACCCTGCACCGCTTCCAAGCTTGCTGGAGCCACAAAGCCTTCATCCAGCAGGCGAAGCGTGGCATTGACGATCCCGGTTGGATAGCCATTCCCGTTCTCCCAGCGTGAAATGCTTTTTTCACCACACTGCAAGAGTTCCGTAAGGCGTGATTGTGTCAGGCCGAGGCGCTTGCGCATCGCCTTTATATCCGCACCCGTCATCAGCCCCATGTGGCGTGCCCGCAGGGCTTCGATCCGCGCACTGGATTCGGGGGTGAGAAACTCCTCGCCGCAGCTTTCAATCATCTCGACCTGGATGGTCTCAACGTGTCGCGGCGCCTTGCCTAGGGCTGTGGGAATATAGATTTTGAAAGGGCGTTCGACGGTATTGTTCATGCTCTATTCTTCTTCAGGTAGGCCGCGATCGCAACCTCGAGTTCTTGGGTTAAATCAATGTGAAGGGATATCAGATTAATCCGCAATATTGTGCCGTGAAGGCCGATTTTGGCGTAAAGCGGAGTGCTTACACCTTGTGGGTGTGGACACAGAAAGGCCCATGTCTCGCACAGGCTGAGATCGAGTTTATCCTGCATGGAAGGATGCTGGTGACCAAGCAACCCGTT
>CAXTTX010000238.1:7003-8345 GCA_964247045.1 uncultured Verrucomicrobiales bacterium
GAGAAGGAGTTCATGTGCGGATTGCTTGAAGCCGAACACATCGATCATCTGCCAATCTTGTTGGGCTCTGCCGGTCCAAAGGACGTTATTGTGGTCCGCTTTTCGCAAAATGGCCGTCACAGATGCCCGCCAAGGCTCAGGAATGGGGGCAATCTTGATCTTTCGGGCTGCGGACATCGAGGATCTTCATGAATTGAAGGTATCAATTGATACCTTTCTTGCAATAGGAAAGTGTGAATTCTCGAAAAAAACAGGCAGCGGTTCCGGTAAATGCATGAAAATAGATGGCCTTCTCTGACCATATGAACACTGTCTTTACAGCCCATCCCCAGGGAACCGCAACTCCGGAATTTTCCAATTTTGCGTTCAGAATGCCTTAATGGGGCTGGGTTTAGCCCACCCCGTTCTCTGGGCTTCTCGATTTTGCCTTCAATACTCCTCTTCATAGTTGGTTTCCAAGTTGGATGAAGCAAAACGATTTGGCTCACGCCTCGATGAAATTCTCCTTGCCGAGGAAAAGGTTGCGTTCGGATTTCCGGCGGCGGGTGAGGCCGGGGAGGGTGCGGCCGCCGGCCTTGTCCCAGCGGAGGAATTGGTCGGCGGCGGCGGGGCGGTCGCCGGCATTGAGCTTGCGGCGGAGGGTGCTATCGGCGAGACCGCCGGTGTTGAAGTGGAAGCTGACGAGGGCGGCGAATTCGTGGTGGGAGAGGGGGACGGTGATGAGGCGCTGGACGTCGCCCTCGAAGAAGTCGAGATCGAGGCGGAGGAGGGTCTCGGCCTCGGCGGCGGTGATGACGCGGCCGGGGCGGACGGTGCCATCGTTATGACGCAGGCCGGTGTGGCCCCAGCCGACGGTCCAGATGCCGACGGAGTCCTGATAGGCACGGAGGTAGAGTCCCTCGAAGTGTTTGATGAGCTGGATGCCGGCGGGGGAAACGTCGCGATGGGTGGTGGGAGGAAGGGACGGGGCGGGGGGAGGAGTGGTGTTGGATGGCGGGAGTGGAGGAGGATTGGTGTTGGATGAGGTGGCGGTGGTGTCGGCGGCGAGGCGGGCGCGGATGGTTTCCTGATAGGCGCGCAGGGCGTCCTCGTGGCGGGGGCCGCGCCAGTTGTCGAGGGGGCCGGTGTAGAGGCCGCGGGCGGCAAGGGCCTCCTGCTCGGCGAGGGTGCGGAGGGTGGGGTCTTTTTCGAGGTGGAGCATGGTGGTGGAGATGTTAGACCTAAGACTTAAGACTTAAGACTTAAGACTTAAGACTTAAGACGGTAAGACATAAGAAGGAAGAATGGAGACGGAAGACGGAAGACGGAAGACGGAAGACGGAAGACGGAAGACGGAAGACGG
>CAXTTX010000239.1:0-8182 GCA_964247045.1 uncultured Verrucomicrobiales bacterium
AGCAGTGATTTTGCAGATTTTTGTCGATTTGGACTTTGGCGCGGGAACGGCGAGGAGAGGGGGTTAATTGATGTAGGGTTCTTATTTTCAATTGGTAGGGTGAATGGTGATGAGGCCGGTGGCGGTGGCGAAAAGGGGTAAATGCAACCAATGACAACTGTTTTGGAAAATATTTGGGACTCTCGACCTCAGGAGTTAGGAGGAAGGTATTGAGGAGGAAGAGATTGGAGGAGAAAGGGATGAAATTGGGGGAGCAGCCGTGCCTCAGCGCGGGCCGCGATGGAATGGTGTTCAAAAGCGGTCTCCGGGAAGCTGCGGAAAGTGGGGTTGCGGGGCAGGCTGGACAGTTGGGGCGGGTGTTCGATGATTATGGAGGTTGGCATGGCTCCATTTTAGCAAATCCGAGGCTGTGTCTCAACCGACGGGGTGTCTGCCAATACAGATTGCGCGAAGTAGGCTTGGAAATGCCAGAGCTTGAGTGAGTAAGACAAGAATATCGGCCCCCTAAACCGGACCCCCGGGGAGAAGAGGGCCTCGGTTCGAACCGTGACCCCCGGATATCCGGTCCGGCAACTGTCGAGGGTTCGTCCCGCCCCTCCGCCCGGCAAAGGGACGACTCCGGGCAAACTGGTTGCGATCCGGCAGGGCAAGTCAGTCCGCCAAGCTGACTGAGAAGTGGTCAGACGGGCGAAACCTGATAGCGGCCTGAACCACGCTTAGGCACCAATCGGAAATTCGAGGGGATTGAGATAAGAGGTATGAGATAAAGGGTCTGTCCCGAATGGCACTGCTTTAAGCCGGATTTCGTTGAAAATGAAGCACCTCTCTTGGCCGGATCCGGTTTTCTGAAAAACCTTTAAAATCACGGGAGTTGCCGACGGATCCCGCCCTAACAACCTGCTTCAACTGAGCCTCTCGGAATTAATGAAAATGCGCTTAAAGCAGTGCCATTCAGGTCTGTCCCTTTGTGCCTTTGTCCCTTGGGGAGGAGCATCCGAAGGGTTTTGAATCCACTTTCCTGCCAAATCGATCCGCTCGATGTGGCAGGCACCACGAACGAAGAGGAACCATCCACCCGCAGCGCGGCGTCTTTCCAAAAACGCGGTGAGATTCCCATTGGCCGGTGGGCGAGGATTCTGCTAGGAATCAGGGCGGCATGTCCCCCGCTGCACTTTCCTTCCTCGCCCACTCCGGCATCGCGGTGTTGGGCTGTTGCTTCGGCGATAGTTTCGGCGGGGACCTGGGGAGGGCGGTGACGGGTGCGATGCAGGGGCTGCTGGGCTCGGCGCTGTCGGACATGGTGAAGGGCACGAAGATGCCTTTCACGGAGAATTCGCTGCGCGAGCCGAATGGCGATCTCCACCGGGCGCTGGCCCGCGCGATTTCGAAGGCGGCGCGGGATGTGGAGCTGGAGGATTTGATTCGCGATGCCACCGGTTCGCTGGCGGCACTAGAGGCGCCTGCCCATGGGGAATTGGAGGTGGAGGTGATGGACTTCTTGCGGCAACTGGAGAGGAACCCGGAAAAGGTTTATGTGGGACCGCACATCGCCAATGGGGCGTTGAAGGCCTTTCTGGAGCAACCGGACCGGACGACTTTCGGGCCGGTAGCGCATTTGCTGGGGGAGGAGTACATGCCGGGGCTGGATGACGCGACACGCGAGCGGATTTTCGAGGCGATCCACCTGAAGATCGCGGCGCGCTTCTGGGACGAGGTGAAGCACGACGATGCGGCGTGGCGGGCGTATGCGGCGGCGGTTTTTGCCGCGGCGGAGGATCGGGCGAAAGCGCTGGCGAAGGGTCAGGAGGAGATGCTGGTGCTGTTGGAAAAGCAGCGGGAGTGGATCGAGGGCATCCCCGCGCAGGCAGATGGCACGGCGGGCATTCCGGCGGAGGTCGCGGGGGAAATCGGCAAAGTGACGAGTCTATTAGATGAGGGGTTTGCGGCGGTCCATGGCGATCTGGCGGAGATTCTGGCGAGGGTGGGGAAGGTGGCAATGGTGGTGGAGCGGGTGGATTCCAAGGTGGATGGGGTGCAAGTGGGGGTAGACGAGGCGAATGCGGGTATAGGCGCGGTGCATGCGGAATTGCGGGACTTTCGCGACGATTTCACCCGCAGGGAAGGAGATCGCCCGGCGGCCATCCTCCACCAGTTGCCGCCGGGAGCGGAGACGTTCTTTGGCCGTGGAAAAGAATTGTCCGAACTAACAGCAAGAATCCGGGAAGGGAAAAGCACCTCTGTCCTCGGTCCCGCGGGCATGGGGAAGACGGCACTCGCGGCGCGGGCGCTCGCGGATGTCTTTGGCGGAGGCGTGCCAAATGACCTGTGCAAACAGATGTTTCCGCACGGGATCGTTTACGTCGATCTCTATGCCCTGCGCGCCCGTGCGGAGGATTTCTGGAACGCGCTGGCCAACCGCCTCATGGGGCCTGAGTTCTTGCCGAAAGATACCGCGGAGAGCCGCGCGCGGAATGCCTGCCCGGGCCGCCATTTCCTGCTCATCATCGAGGGCGCGGAAGAGGCGAATGGGAAAGACGGGCAGGCGAGCTTGGGCACACTGCTGGGCGTCCTCTGCGCGGACAACCGCAAGCTGATCCTTACGCGGGATTCCACCCAGACGGTGGCGGGAGCCACGGTAAAAGTGGAGGACCGGCTGGTAGCGCCGCACGATGGGGAGCTTTTCGACAAGCTGGCGGGAAAGAAGATCCCGGCGAAAGTACGCAATGGTTTGTTAGATCTGCTTGAGGGCCATCCGCTGGCCATTACTTGGGCGGCAAGCCTGCTCGAGCGGGATGACGAGGATCCTCAATATTTGGCAAGGGAATGGACGGCGAAAGGTTTTCCGCCGCTGCAGGACCCGGATCCGGAGAGGGCCACGCATACGCTGGAGTGGCTTTTCCGGCGCAGTGAGGGGGTGCTGCCCCCGGAGGCCCTGCGGGTGCTGGAGGCGGCGGGACTGCTTGCGCGGGCGCCCTTTCCGCTGGCGCTGTTGGATGGCCTGCCGGAGGCGGGTGATGTCCGTGCCGCGTTGCGGCGCCTGGTGCAGCTCGGGCTGCTGAGACGATTCGCGCGGCAGGATCAGGACGGCGCGGATGAAGGGCCCTATTGGGAGTTCACGCATGTCCTCGGTTATCAATTTGCCAGGAAAGAGAAATCTCCGGACGAGGCGATCCGGCTGCATCTCGGCGAGGCCATGGCCGGGGAGATCCGGAGAATGTTAGAAGAAATCAGGCAAGTGGGGGATCCGCTGCCTTTGCAAGATACCCTGCTGCATGCCGCTGCCCTCCTCGCGGCGGACGCGGGCGCGGAGCGGCAGGTGCTCGGGAGGCCGTTGGCCGGGCCCCTGCTATATGATATATGGGGGAAGTTGAATGATTTCGGAAGGCTCGCACTCGAACGGTCCGCCGTTATTTGTGCGGTGGGCTGGTTAGAGGGTTTGCCGCTGGCTACGGGCGGGGCACCGGGATGGCAGGGGTATCTTGCGCTCGGCCACCGCCGACTCGGTCAAATCGCGATCATCCAAGGTGACTTGGGGGTGGCTGCCAGTTATTACGAACGGAATCTGGCCATTCTTGAAAAGCTGGCCAAGTCCGATCCCGGGAATTCCCAATGGCAGATCGATCTTGCCAATAGTTATCGGCAATTCGGACATATCGCGCTCTACCGGGGTAACCTCTCCATGGCGCGCCCTTATTACGAACAGGGACTGGCTATCTTGGAAAAGCTCGTCCAAGCAGATCCGGGGAATGCCGGGCGGCAGTGGAATCTTTCAGCCCTACATTGCAGTCTGGGGGACGTTGCAAGCGAGGAGCAGGACTTTGTTTTGGCGAGCCGTCATTACGAACAGACACTTGCCATTACGTCGAAGCTCGCGGGTGACGAGCCAGGAAATGCCGTATTACAAAAGGATTTGGCTACCATCCATGATCTGGTTGGAAACATCTCACTCGCCCGAGGCGACTTTGCAATGGCAAGTCATCACTATGGGCAGGGACTAGGTATCCGTGAGGAATTTGCCAAGACCGATCCAAGCAATGCCTGGTGGCAGCGAGATCTCTACCTCAGCTACTGCCACCTTGCGGAGATGGCGCATTGCCGGGCCGATACGATCTCTGCAAGGAGTTACTTTGAAAAGGGACTGGCGACCATGGAAAGACTGGCTTTGGGCGCTCCCACGAATGCCGAATGGCAAAGGGATTTGTCTGTTTGCCACCACAATCTGGCTGTCGTGGCCGAGGCTCGCGGAGATTATGCCGAATCCGTGGAACAAGACACCAAAGCCCACGATGTCCTGGAAAGCATGCGGACCCGCGGGATGCACTTGTCCCCGAATGATCTCGGCGTGCTACGGAGGTTGAAGGAAATGCTATCACTGCCGCCGTTGGAATCTTCTTGAGGCGGGACGATGTCCGCTTTGCGCCATTCCGCTTCCATTCCTCCCGGTCAGAGCTGGTCTTCCAAAGCTCGGCACGTGTCTCGAAAAAACCATGCTGTGGGAAAGACCGATCCTCTGCCGGGGACAAGAGTGTCCCCTCCGTCAGGGCACCACGCTTCGGAGGAGTTGCAATTCCGTAAATCGTCACTCTAATGTACAGGTAGCGCTTAGGTTCGAAGAGCGACAAGACCCCTACAGAAGCCATGAACGTGATTAGTGATGGAAAGAGGATGATCCACACGGTGGATTTCCAACACGAGCTGCTGCACGTCACCCAATATGCCATCCAATTTGACCAGTTCGACCTCACGCGCTGCATGGCCAGCAAGGAGAGACCGAGTGCGTGGTTTACTATCCGAAGATCGGGGATTTCATCTACCGTTGCACGATCCCGGTGGGGCACGAGGGCATGGGGATCCTGGTTGATGGGGGAAATTGCGGGCGGTCCGACAACATTCCGATGGTGAAGGCTTTTCTAACGACCTTCGGCCTTGGGCTCTCCGACGTGGCCTGGATCAATCCCCTGGAGTTTGAGGCGATCCTGGCTTGATGAGGGAGAAAGGTGAAATTTTATCCTCCGAGGACTGACCCGGACAGCACTGCCTTTAGCGGGATTTCGTTGAGAATGGAGAAGGGGATCGTTTGCGGGCGGGTGGAAGGCAGCTTTGGTTCCCAAACCGGTTTTCGAAAATAGGAAATGTAATTTGAAGATCAGCCCGATCCAAGCGAGCTTCCCATTCAACCGAAGGGGAATCATGAATCACAAATCAATCCTATTTTTGCTCACGATCCTCTCTTCGCCATTGGGGGCGGAAGGTGAGTTGATCGCGGTATCCGCAATCCAAAAGAATGAAGAGATTATTTTTACCATAAAGAATATATCGTCCGAAACTGTTTTCATTTCGAATCCTCAAAAAACCAGCATGATGGTAGGGTTTGTGTCTGAAAAAGCGAACGGCGGTCTGGAATTGTTCCGTAAAGGTAGGAGCAAGCCGTGGAAGCACCTGGTTGTCCTCACCGGGGCGGCGGAGGATATGCCTCATAACTGGAGCTGGAGATTCACGGCGAAACCGGATGAATCCCCGGGAACTTTCAAGAAGCTGGAAGTGTGGCTATGGATTGCCACGGAGAAGGATTTCGTCAAGGCGCCCCTTTCATCGCTCCATCTGGTGAAGTTTCCGGTTGAGATTTCCCGGCCTTGAGGTGTAGGCGCCGACTTTTGCCATGCTTTGGATCCACCTGCATCGTTTGGATCGCTTCTGTCGTTCCTAAGGGGCTTGAGCAAGAGGTATCACGGCATGGTCCCAACCCCGGGTATCAGGGACTTCCAAGTTGACTTGAAGCGTTAAAAAAGTACTGATAGCTGCGGTTTTTTTCTCCCCAGTCCGGCCACCGGGTTTCCCCATGGGTTTTCCATTGGCCTTCATTTCAAAAGCAAATCCCTGGCAGCAAGGTCATGAAGTTTCCATACCTCCTCGTATTCGTTTTCCTTCTTTCGCCGCTGGTGCGGGCGCTGGATTGCCCGCCAGGCTATTACTCCGATGGCGTATCGGTCATTCCGGCGCCGGCGGGGACTTATGTGCCGGGGGCGAATGCGACCGCGCCGACCACGTGTCCGGCAGGTTACTACACGCCCGTGGCTGGCATGAGTGCCCCGATCGCCGCGAGCCCCGGCTACTATGTGCCTGGTACGGGCGCGAGCAGCCAGATCGCGGCTCCCGCGGGATCATTCACGAGCGGGTCTGGATCGGCGACGCACACGCTTTGCTTGCCCGGTTCCTACACGCCGGTGGCGGGGATGAGCGCGGCCCTGCCGGCGAGTCCGGGGTATTTTGTCACGAATGCGGGCTCGAACGCGCAGTCACCGGCCGGGCTCGGAACGTTCAGCGCGGGGAGTGGGGCGAGTTCGCCGACGCCGGCGGGGAGTTATGTGCCCGCCATCGGGATGCAGGCGGCGATCCCGGCAAGCCCGGGATACGTGGTCCCGGGGAACGGCTCGGCGGCACAGACCGCGGCGGCCGCGGGGACTATCGTGCCGGTTTCGGGTTCGGTAAGCGCGACGCCGGCTCCGACCGGGAGCTATGCACCGGTTGAGGGGATGCGCGCGGCGATCCCGGCAAGCCCCGGGTATTTCGTGGCCACGGCGGGAGCGGCGGCGCAGACGCCTGCGGCGGCGGGGAGCTTTGTGAATTTAGCAGGGGCGACTTCGGCGACACCGGCGGGAGTGGGGAGTTATGCGCCGCTCGCGGGGATGTCGCAGGCGCTGCCGGCTCCGCTCGGTCATTATGTATCGGCCACGGGGTCGAGCACTTTTTCCCGCGCCGCGCCGGGATACTATGTTTCCTCGACGGGCTCGGCGTTCCAGACGCCTGCCGCGCCGGGTTATTATGTTCCTCTCTCGGGGGCCTCGGAAAGCCTGCCCGCGCCGCCCGGGACCTTTGTGCCGGTGTCCGGAGCGACGAGTCCGACGCCGGCGGCACCGGGTTACACGACTTACTTCAGCGCTTCCACCTCGCAGACGGCGATTCCGCAGATTCAGTTGCTTTCGTATGTGCTGAGCCCCGCGGGCAGCAGCAGTTTCTCGTGGAGTTCGGTGAGCGGCCAGACCTACGGGGTGTTTCTGAGCGACAATCTAACGGACTGGTTCCAGGTGCAGAGTTTTCCGGGGACTGGCAACGCGTTGAACGCATCGGTCCCGGCGGTGGGTCCGGGCTCGCCGGCAAGGTTCTTCCGCATCGCGGTGACTGCGACTCCGTGAGGGATCGGGTGGGGGGAAGCGGCAGCTCGCAGGGTAGCCTCGTGAAATCAAGACGCATGGATAAAAAGGGGGGGGCGAACCCGGCGAGTGGATGGGATGCAGACTTCATCAAAATCAATACTCCCTGGAACTCGATTGGACGGATTCCATTTTGCCGTGGTTGTAGATGACGGTCTGTTTGTCATGGGTTGCCGGAACCCACGTAACCGAGGGGCCGTGGAGGATCTTGTTGTTTTCATGAACAAGATATTTTTTCAGATAGATGGTGGTTTCCTCACCGATACCGCGCTTCCAATCCACCTGTTCGGGTTGGGTTGAAAGTCCGACAGTCAAGATCTCCCGCTGGCTTTTCACCAACAGGTTCCATTGATACAAACGGGTGATCAGGACTCCGGAGGCGAGTCCCAGGATGAAAGTCATTCCGGCGAACCATTTGGGTTTCATGTTGGGTCTTCGCTGGTGAGAGTTGATTGGAGTCAGTTGAAAGGGAGGTTCTGGCGAACGGTTCGAGGCGACGATTTACTCGCTGGTTCCAGCGGGATGACGTGATGAACGGCACCGCGATAGGCGGACCGCAGCTGCCTTGCCATGGGCGGGAATTGATCACTTTCCACGGGCGGAAGAAAGCCGAATGTTGGCATGTGAGGATTGGCTGCGGGGGCGGGTGAGGAGCCACAACATTTTTGACATGGGTGTGTGCGTGATGATGGGAGAAATGGTGGGGATGGTTTCCTTTGGATCATCGTGGTGGACATGGTGGTGGCCGCTCACGAGGGGGACAGGAGTGTTTGCGGCTGACGCCGCTATGTCCGCTGTAGCTCCCATTCCCCTCCTTACGCGCTGCCGCGCGGGGGATGTTATGCGGCAATGGTTTCCCTTGGATCATCGTGGTGGACATGGTGGTGGCCGCTCACGAGGAGGACAGGAATGTCCTCCCTCCTTACGCGCTGCCGCGCGGGGGATGTTATGCGGCAATGGTTTCCCTTGGA
>CAXTTX010000240.1:0-8307 GCA_964247045.1 uncultured Verrucomicrobiales bacterium
ACTATTTTCGCCTCCGGGTTCCATGGGAACGGACTTGGCGGGAGCGCGGGGGAACCTATGGTCGCGCGCATGTCGAAATACGCCGGAGAAGAGGTTCTGGTGGTGCCGCGCGCGCTGCTGGAGGAAATCGGGATGTTCCAAGGGATCCGCACGGAGGGCTTGGATGAGGCGGTCGCGAAGTTGCTGAATCCGGCCAATCATTTCTTCATGGATCGCCCGGCGGCGGAGGAGGATCCCTCGCACAAGCAACTCATTCCCTACTGCATTTTCCGCTGCGGTGACCGGATTCTCCATTACACCCGTGGAAAATCCGGCGGGGAAAGCCGCCTGCACGCGAAAATTTCCGTGGGCGTTGGCGGGCACGTGAATCCCGTCGATACCGGCGGCGGCCGCACCGGCCCGGATGCCTATCGTGCCGCCGTGACCCGGGAAATCGAGGAAGAGCTGGACCTGCCGGAGGAGCACGAGCACCACATCATCGCCCTGCTCAACGATGATTCCAACCCGGTGGGCCAGGTGCATTTGGGAATTGTCCACCTCGTGGATCTGAGGTCGGACGAGGTCGCTTCCCGGGAGGACGCCCTGACTGACCTAGCCTTCACTCCGCTGGCGGAACTGAACGGGCCCCGGTTCGAGCAATTGGAGACTTGGTCCCAGTTCTGTATCCGGCATCTGGCGGAGCAGATCGCTTGAGGCGGTGGGATTTTCAAGAAATGCTTAGTTCCGGTGGCACGGGCATTGCTAAAAACCGACTACTCTGAAGGTGGATACGCACCGTGTCGAACGGAAAAGTGAATCGTGGCAAACCTTGCAGGCCAATGGCATGCGAGGACAAAATTTTTCCAGATTTGGCCCCTGAACCCACAAATAGAGATGGCGAATTGCTGAAAACCTTTCCAATATCAGGGCAGATCGAATAACGACCCTATTACCCCCCTCATGCCTGAAAATTCCAAGCCGCGGATCCTCATTGTAACGCCGGAAATCACGTATTTGCCTTCCGGCATGGGGAACATGGCCCAGAGAATGTCGGCCAAGGCGGGTGGATTGGCGGATGTGTCCGCCTCGCTGGTTTCGGCGCTCTTCGAGCTGGGGGCGGACGTGCATGTGGCAATGCCGAACTACCGGCGGATGTTCCAAGGGGACATTTTCAGTCTCCATGAGAAGGAACTGCGGAAGTACCATGAGGTGCTGCCGGAGGCGCACATCCATCTCGCGGAGGACCGGATCTTCTATTACCGGGAGCAGGTTTACAGCAACCGGGACGACGAGGCGATGCGGATCGCGCTGGTTTTCCAGCGGGAGGTCATCAACCACATCGTGCCGCGGGTGATGCCGGACCTGATCCACTGCAACGACTGGATGACGGCGCTGATTCCGGCGATGGCCCGGCGGCGCGGGATCAAGAGCCTGTTCACGGTCCATAACATCCACACCCGGCAGGTGCATCTCTCGCAGGTGGAGGAAGCGGGAATCGACGCTGCAGAGTTCTGGATGAATCTTTATTTCGACGGCCCACCCAGTCATTATTCCCACGCCCGCTCGCATGTGCCGGTGGACTTGCTGACCTCGGGGATTTTCGCCGCGCACTACATCAACACGGTGAGCCCGCGGTTCCTGTGGGAAGTGGTCGAGGGCTGGCACGCGGTGGTGCCGGACTCGGTGCGGGCTGAATTGCGGGCCAAATACGCCGCCGGGTGTTCCGCGGGCATTCTCAACGCGCCGGATATTTCTTATGACCCGGCGACGGATGACGCGCTGGTGCAGAATTTCACGGTGGCCAACTTCATGGAGGGCAAGGAGGCGAACAAGCTGGCACTCCAGCGTGAACTCCAGCTCAAGGAGGACCGGGATGCGCCGATCTTTTTCTGGCCGTCCCGGCTCGACCCGGTGCAGAAGGGGCCGCAACTCCTGACGGAAATCCTGCACCGCCTGGTGTCGGACTATTGGGATCGGAACCTGCAAGTGGTGATCGTGGCCAATGGGCCTCACCAACACTGGATCGACAAGATCGTCTGCGCCTTCGACCTGAGGGAACGGGTGGCGATCGTCGATTTCGAGGAGCGTCTTTCCCGTTTGGCGTATGCCGCCTCGGACTTCATGCTGATGCCCTCGCTCTTCGAGCCTTGCGGACTGCCGCAGATGACGGCGCCGCTGTATGGTTCGCTGCCGGTGGTGCATTCCACGGGTGGACTCTACGACACGATCCGCCCGCTGGACGTTGGGAACTCACATGGCAACGGGTTCCGCTTCGACCATTACACGTCGGACGGTTTCCGCTGGGCGATCGACCAAGCGATGGAGTTCCACGCGCTGCCGCGGGATATCCGCGAGCGTGAGATCCGCCGGGTGATGATCGAGAGTGAGCTGGAATTCAGCCACAAGGAGGTGGCGCGGCGCTACATAGCCATTTATGAGGAGATGTTGGCGCGGCCGTTGGTGGAAAAGGAATCCGGGGAGGTGATCAAGGCAATCGCGGAGAGTTTGGAGAAGACGCAGGAAGCCATGGCGGGGGGCTGAGAGAATCCTGCAAGCGAAGACCCGCGCGGGCACTTCTGATTTGTTTTTGGAAACACCGCAGGTCCCGCCGCGTATCCGAGCGATGCGCCATTTCCGGCGTCTAACCCATGGCAGGCTTCCGATTCAAACCCACCCCTCCCGGGCCGTTGTTTTTTCCACTCCTGCTGATGCTGTGTACCCACAGCGCCGGGCAGGAAAAGGGAATCGCGGTGGCCGGTGAATTAAAGGACGGGCTGGGTCCAAAAGACGCGCTGGCGGCATTCAGCCTGCCGGAAGGTTTCCGCATCGTGCAATCGGCGGCGGAGCCGGATGTCCGGCAGCCGGTGGCGATGACGCTGGATGAAAAGGGACGCGTGTGGGTGGCGGAGGCCTATGAATACCCGACGCGGGCACCGGGGGACACTGGCAAGGACCGGCTTTTGATTTTCGAGGATAAGGACGGCGACGGGATCTTCGACGGGCGGAAGGTTTTCGCGGAGGGCTTGAATCTGGTGTCCGGGCTGGAGGTGGGGTTTGGCGGAGTTTGGGTGGGAGCGGCACCATATCTGATGTTCATCCCGGACCGGGATGGCGATGACGTGCCGGACGGGAAGCCGGAAATCCTGCTGGATGGCTTCGGCTGGCAGGACACCCACGAGACGCTGAATGCCTTCAACTGGGGGCCGGATGGCTGGCTCTATGGATGCCATGGAATCTTCACGCATTCCAAGGTGGGGAAGCCGGGAACACCGGACGACGAGCGGGTGCCGATGAACGCGGCGGTATGGCGCTATCATCCGCTGAAGAAGGAGTTCGAGGTTTTTGCACAGGGCACGTCTAATCCGTGGGGTGTGGATTTCAATGACCACGGGCAGGTATTCATCACGGCGTGCGTGGTGCCGCATCTCTATCATGTCATCCAGGGGGCACGCTACCAGCGGCAGGCGGGGCAGCACTTTGATCCGCATACCTATGACGACATCAAGACCTGCGCGGACCACCATCACTACAAGGGGGATATCTGGGCCAATTCGCGCGACGGGTCATCATCGGATCTGGGTGGAGGCCACGCGCATTGCGGATTGTCGATCTATCTGGGAGACAATTTTCCGGAGGAATACCGGGGGAAGCTGTTGTTCAACAATCTCCACGGGCACCGGATCAACCAGGAGAAGGTGGAGCGCATGGGCTCGGGATTTGTCGGGAAGCACCAGCCGGATTTCGTGTTCTCGAACGACCGGCAGCATATGGGCATCACGCTGCGTTATGGACCGGATGGAGGGCTGTATCTATCGGACTGGTATGACTCGCAGACCTGCCACAATCCGAACGGGGAGGTTTGGAACCGGGCGAACGGGAGAATTTACAAGATCACGTATGGCCAGCCGGAGGCGAGGACGGTGGATTTGAAAAAGCAATCCGATGTGGAACTGGCGAAGTTGCAGCTTCACAGGAACGAGTGGTTCGTCCGGCAGGCGAGAAAGCTGCTTCAGGAAAGGGCGAGTGTTGGTCCTCTGGATGAGGTGGCGTTGTTGATATTGTGGGGAACCTTGAACGATCCCGACGACACCCGGAAGCTTCGCGGGATGTGGACACTGCATGCCACGGGGAACCTGAACGAAAGCCAATTGCTGGAACTCACAAAAAACGCCAGCGAGTATCTCCGGTGCTGGGCCATCCAGTTTTTGGCGGAAGGCAAGAATCCCGACAGCAATGTTAGATACCGGTTTGCCGTCATGGCGAATGAAGATCAATCACAGGTGGTCCGTCTCTACCTCGCTGCGGCCTTGCAAAGAATGCCGGCAGAGGGGCGCTGGGAGATCGCGAAGGCGCTCGTCGCCCATGCGGAGGATGCTGAGGACGCGAACCTGCCCTTGATGATCTGGTATGGCGTTAGCGACGTGGTCCCGCTCGACGCGAACCGGGCGATGAAATTGGCGAAGGCATCCGTGATTCCGAAAGTCCGTGATTTTATTTTCCGCCGGGTTTCGGAGTCGAAGGAAGGACGCGAAGAGGTTTTGTCCTTCGCGATGGAGAATCGCGACGACGGGGAGCTTCTCGGGGGGCTGCTCCATGGGCTTGCCATGGCGGTGGCCAAGGAAACGGGGCTGGATGAGCCGGATCGGTGGAAGGAGGCCGAACCGGTGTTGGGCAAGCTAGAGGGACCCGGATCAAAGAACGATCTGGAGATCGTTTCGACGGCATTCGGTGACGAGAAGGCCAAGGGACGATTTATCCGGTCGATCTCCGATCCGAAGGAGAATGCCGATGCGCGCGTGGAGGCGTTGGCGGCCTTGCTGAGAATGCGGGCGGAGGGTCTGCCTGAGTTGCTGATGAAGCTGGCGGGCGATGCGGGAGATCCGCAACGCGGGGAGTGGATCAAGGGGCTCGGCGCGATGAAGGAAGGGAAGATCGTGGGATTCCTGGTGAAGCTTTTACCGGATCTTGGAGATCCAGAGAAGGGCATGGCGTGCCAGTCGTTGGCGATGACGCAAGAGGGAGCGGAAGCGCTCGCCCAGGGACTGGCGAATTCAACGGTCAAGCGGTCCGACATCAGCGCGTTCGCGGCCCGGCAGATGAGGTCCTATTCCAGCGTGGCCATCTCCGGGGCGCTGGAAAAATATTGGGGGAGTGTCTCGGCTGGTTCCCCGGCTGCGAAGGTTGAGGAGATGGGACGATGGAAGAAAATCCTGCGGCCCGAGGTGCTGGCCAAAGCGGATGTGGCGAAGGGAAGGGTGTTGTTCCAAGGAACGTGTTTCGCTTGCCACCAGTTGTTCGGCGAAGGGATGAAGATTGGTCCTGATCTGACGGGTTCCAACCGGCGGAACCTGGATTATCTGTTGGAAAACATCATTGATCCGAACGGGCTGGTTGGCATCGATTACCAATTGCATACCGTCGAGAAGAAGGATGGGCAGGTGGTGGGCGGGATGTTGAAGGAGAAGTCGGCGACCACCTTGACCTTCGCGATGCCGGGTGGGGCGTCGGTGGATGTTTCCACAAGCGATATCAAACGGCATGATGTAACTGCGACATCGATGATGCCGGAGGGGTTGCTGGCGAACTTGAGCGAAGAGCAGGTGAGGAATTTGATCGGGTATTTGCAGAGCGAGGCGCAGGTGGCTTTACCGGGAGCAGAAAAAAAATGATGGAACAAAGAACGGAGACGAACACCCGCCGTGCGCTATCGTTGCTGACGGGATGGCTTGCCGTCGCGATGCTTTCTTCTTGCGCGCAGATAGCTCCGGAAGCCCCGTCCCACGAAGACAACTTTCAGGCTTTTGAAGGGAGAAGGATTTCCGGAATCCAGGTTAAGTATCTGGGTGGGGAGACCGTGGACAGGGAGAAACTCCTGAATCTCATGGCCTCCGAGGTTGGGGAATCATTCTCGGCCGCGAAGTTGGACGAGGATACCAAGGTTTTGTATGCATCCGGACTAGTGGATGACCTGCGGTTTATCCCCGTGGCGGATGGCCGGAAGGTGCGGCACACGGTGGAAGTTCAGACGCGTCCTCCGGTGGGACCAATGTTTTGCTCGGGCAACGTCGTGTTTTCGGATCAAAAACTGGTCAAAGCTTGTGGAATAAAGGTGAGAACAAAGCTCTCTCCCGAATGGATTAGCCATACTTGCCGCAGTATCGAGAGGTTCTATTGGCATCACGGTTACCGTCAATGCCAGGTGACTTACGGACCGGGACCTTGGAAGGCTACCTCGCCGGATGACTACATGTTCTTGATTGAGGAAGGATCGGAATTCAGAACGATGAAGCGAAAGCCATGGCTGGGGATCAACCGGTAACCGGTTTTAGCAATGGGAGTGAAGCAATCTGGCGGAGTGGGGACGCCCTCGTCCCCGTTGAGAGAGTCGTCACGAAGGCTAACATATTTGAGAGCCAGTCGAGGACGCGTCTCCCAAATGATCGCCCACTCCCGGCGGATCGGGCCGATCCGCCCTACCGTGACGGTGGGCTGCGGGGCGTCCCGCCGTTACTGCTTCGCCACGTTGCTGCCCCAAGCCGCGGAAGGAGGGACGTCGTTGGGGCGGCAGATGACGATGCCGGCGTGCTTGGAGGCGCCGTTCACATAGGCGGTAATGGGGCGGTCGATGACGACCATGCGGCCCTTGTCGCGGTCCGAGGTGGCGTGGGTGAAATAGGCGCGGTCATTCATGCGGACGATGAGGCCGACGTGCGAGGTGTAGCCGTTGGGATCATTGCTGGTGATAGCGCAGATGTCTCCGCTTTGCAGGTAACGCTCGGCATCGCGGACCTTCGACTTTGGCACGTGATAGACGGGCAGGTTGGAGACCTGGGCCTCGATCTTGCCCATAGGCTCGATCAGGGAGGGGTTCGAGCGGAGATAGCGGTAGGCCTTCCACTGGACGGTCATCTCGTGGATCTCGCGCTGAAGGCGTTGGGCGCCGGGAAGGCGGGAAGTGATGTTGGTGGCATAGCCGCGTCGCTGGTTGTCGTAGAAGACCTCCTCCAGGTGGTGCATGCGGCTGAGGTAATTTCCGGTGCAGACGCCATTGCGGTAGCGCTCGATCTCCACCATGTGGAGCATGTCCTGCGGCTTGTAGGGAGCGGGCTTGTAGCGGAGCATGCGGGAGATCGCGAGGGCGTTCTCGTAATAGGTCCAGCAGTCCATGCCGCGCATGTTGACGACGGGCGACTCGATGCGGTCGTCCACCTCCAAGGAGTAATTGGTATACGGGGTGCCGACCATTTCGCGGGCGACGCGGATGGTGCGCTCGCCAATGGGGAGCGCGCGCCAGTTCTCGCGTTCCGCCTTGGCGACGATGGCGTAGAATTTCGAATCGCCTTGGAACACTGTCTCGATGGGCAGCCGGGGACCGGCGGAGGGCGGGACGGCCTTCTGGGCCAGGGCGGGCGAGGCCACCGCGAGGGTGAGGGCGAGGGTGAGGGCGAGCAAAACCCGGGTGAACGAGAATTTCATGTTCCGCCTATAGCCGAAACAGAGCACCGGGGAAAGCGATCATTCGCGAAAATTAAGGACTTTTCCGCGTGAGCAGGGGCTCAAAGACATACCACTGCCGCCAATGTGTGCGGACCACCCGGAGAATGGTGGCAGCCCAAATCCTGGCTGCCTCTTCATCCGGGCCTTTCCGGCGCGGCGGCAACTCTACCTTGGGTTGGACGATGACGCGGTATTTCCGCCAGCCGTCGCGGACGATGAAGAGGGGGAATGAGGGGGCGGAGGTGGCCCGGGCGAGGACGAGGGGTCCCTTCGGCAGGCGCATTTGCAGACCGGGTTCGACTTCCACGTCCATGGGCGAGACGTCGAAAATCACGCGGTCGCCCTGCACGGCGACGATGTTGCCACGGCCTAACAGGTGTGCGAGCTCCACACCGAGGAGATTGCCGTCCTGATTGTAGAGGGTGCGGAAGAAGGGATTTTCCGCTTCCTTGCGGCGGACCTCCTGCTCGCGCATGGCCTGGGTTTCCGCCTCCCGCTCTGGGGCGCGGACGGTGTAGAGGGTGCGGTTGAAGCGGGAGGCGAACATCGGCGCTGCGATGTCGTAGTTGCCCATGTGGGCCGTGAGGATGATGCAGCCCTCGCTGCGACCGGCGAGATCCTCCATGTGTTCGAGGCCGTCCACGGCCCAATCAACGGCACCGGTCCGCGTTTCGCAGCGCATGGCATCGCCGAAGGTGAGGGCGAAATTCCAGAAGACCTGCCAGGCTCCCAAGCGCGCGCGCCACGGGGCCCAATGGGGGAAGAGGGCACGCAGGTTTCCGGCGACGGCCCGGCGCTGGGGTTTTGCGACGAGGAAGAAGAGGAAGGTCC
>CAXTTX010000241.1:0-457 GCA_964247045.1 uncultured Verrucomicrobiales bacterium
GTGAGAGCGTCGAACGGCACCGACACGGGCGAGACGCCCGTGCCACGACAACGACGAGGTCCTGATGTCCAGAATCGCAAACCCACCCACACCCTCCCCCTCCCCCACCCCCTCCATCTATCGCCTCAACTTCGCCCCGCCCGGCACCCCCGCCGCCACCGCCCCCCGCCACTGGCGCGCCACCTCCGAACTCCCGCCCGCCCCGCCGGAAAAACCCCTCGATGGCATGAAGATCGCCATCGACCCCGGCCACATCGGCGGCCAGTGGGCGAAAATGGAAGAACGCTGGCTCATCCTCGGCCCGGAAACCGAAGCCACCAAACCCATCTGCGAGGGCGACATGACCCTCCTCGTCGCCAACCTCCTCAAACCAAAACTCGAGGCCCTCGGCGCCACCGTCTCCCTCGTCCGCGACAAGCCCGAGCCCGTCACCACAATCCGTCCCGACGACCTCCAG
>CAXTTX010000241.1:467-8299 GCA_964247045.1 uncultured Verrucomicrobiales bacterium
CGCGATTCCAGCCCCCCCGGCACCGATCCCGCCACCCTCCGCCGCACTGCCGAAAAACTCTTCTACCGCACCGCCGAAATCCGCGCCCGCGCCGACCTCGTCAACACCACCCTCAAGCCCGACCTCGTCCTCTGCCTCCACTTCAACGCCGAGCCCTGGGGCAATCCCCTCCACCCCGACCTCGTCGATCGCACCCACTTCCACCTCCTCCTCAACGGCGCCTACACCGACGACGAGGTCATCCTCGCCGACCAGCGCTTCGCCATGCTCCGCAAGCTCCTCCAGCGCACCCATGAGGAGGAAGCCCTCGTCGGCCACACCCTCGCCTCCGTCTTCACCGCCGCCACCGGCCTCCCGCCCTATCAATACCCTCCTCTTGCCACCAACGTCCTCCCCGTCGCCGGCGACCCCTGCCTCTGGGCCCGCAACCTCCTTGCCAACCGCCTCTACGATTGCCCCGTCATCTACACCGAACCCTACGTCATGAACTCCACCATCGACTACCCCCGCCTCCAGGCCGGCGACTACGACGGCCTCCGCGACATCAACGGCAAACCACACCCCTCCATCTTCCGCGAATACGCCACCGCCATCGCCGCCGGCCTCTCCACCCACTACGGTCAGGCAAGGAAGTAAGTGCTCTAGGGCCGGGGGCCTATACCTAACAGCCCAGCTGTGGCGGGACGCCTCTTTGCTTGTAGTGCCCGCCTTTCAGGCGGTCTGCCTGACGGATGCTTGCTTGTTCCGCGCTATCCACCACGCCGCCCGTTTGCCGAGGGTACCTAGTTCCACCTCCCCGCACATTCATCCCCTCGCCTCTTCCCTCTCCAACACCAAGGGTGTTGCGTACACAGCCCGGGGTTGGCGCGAGCGGGAACCGCGATGCGCCTACCCCGGGTTAGCCGAAACTGTTTCACGAACCACAACGTAGTTCCGGCCTTTTGGGGACTGATGTTGCCAAAACGTCTGCATCCCACGGATGGCTCCTCCGTCGGTAGGCCCGTCCTCATGCGTTGTCGTTAGCCACTCCGTGGCGAGGTGGGGCAGGTTTCAAATTCATCTCATGCAAACCTGCCTCCATCGCCGAGTAGCGAAACCACCCAAGGTAACCCATTTCTGCAAGCATGAGACGATTGATTGCCCCCGTGATGCGCGACCAAGCCCGAAACATTTCTTTTGTCGCCGCCGGATCGTCGTCTCTTCTTGCGCCATGCGCCAAGGGGTGTCTTTGGCTTTTCCACATCTCCAAAACCAGTTCCATGTCCCCTTCCCATGGAATACCATAGAAATCAGCAACAGCATTTGCCCGTTCATCGGTCCGAATATAGCCACAGCTCTTGATGAACCCAATCAGCCTGAACCAAGGGGAATCCTTGGTATTTGCCAACTTAACGTGCTTTTGATTGAGCCACTCCCGAACTGCCAAACTTGCTTCTTTGAATTGAGATGCCCCTGACGAGTTTTGCGTCCTGTCTCTCAATTCATAATGGTCGAATAAACATTTTATTACGCCTTCGAATACCGTGCACAGTGCAAGGATATCAGCTTCGCGTATGACCCGCCCTTCGTGAGCTTCGCACAAGATTGATCGCAGGCGATTGAATTGTCTGACTAGATCAGACCCCTTACTGTAGAAGTCAAGCGCGCTGACCATCATGGATTCCGCCTCCGGATGGAAGGCGATTGTCCGGTCATCCAAGGGGGCCGCGGAAGTCTGCAATACCCGATCAGGAGTGAATATAACACATTCTACGGTTCGGCAGTCCTGAATAAGCTCTCGAAACAGAGGCCAAGGCCGACACCCATGCGTAAATGCGACGGCTTCCAAAAATGCAGTAAATCTTGATTCCTGCTCATCCTCGGATAAATCGCAGCTCTCAAAGCTGAGATAAGCATGCAACCTATTTTTCCGCTGGATTAGAGCAAACGTCATATGATCTCTCACTAGCATCCAGGTGTCTGATTTCCAACTACTACCAGCCCCACCGAGAAAATCGTTTGCAATTTCAATCGTGGTCTTCCTTTGAGTTCGAAGAGGAGACTTCACACCGAGGAAGGCGGCGTGGTAAACCGAGTCTTTAGATGAAGACTCTGTCGCTTTTGATTCCGCTAAACTAAATCCAAAAGATCGCACGCGTGCTGCAAATTCCGCCTCATCTTCAAGTGTCGATTTCTTCCGCGTAACCAAGAGACGGCTGGTTTCCAGGTCTAACCTAATGACCTTGAGACTGCTCCGGCTCCCTAGACGGGGCGGAAACACCTTAAAACTCAGAACAAGACCTTCCGAGGTTTCGCCATCCATCTCCCATCGGTGTTCAGGTGTATAGATTCGAGGCCCGCCCTTTTCGAGATCTCTTAAGATCTTTTGGGCCAACTCTCCATCCGGTACATACCATTCAATCAGGTACTTATCACCATCTGAACTAATAGAACCACTCCCAATTATTTCCCCAACATCAGTAAACGCAGTCAATCTCAGAAAGGGAATGCTTCGCTTGCCCTTTCTCATGACTTTCAGGAAATTGTCCGCTTCGCGATTCTGGAGGATAGTTTTCATGGCTCTGCTTTTGATGGCATTTTACCGCCAGTTAATTGCGTGATTGAAACACAGCTGGGAGATCAGACAGGCGTCGATAGCAACCGGCTAGGCAAATAGAGCTGCGCTAAAGATTCGGATTGTCCGATGCAAATCACCAAGGTGTGAGAAAAAACTCCCCCAATTCCCCATTTATTTGCCGCCCATCAGTTGAGAGCACCCCCTCCCATCTGGTAAAACCGCGCAATGGACACCAATACCACCTGCGCCCCCGGCACCGCTAACGACACCGACATCACCCCCTCCCTCCCCGACGACGGTCTCAACCACCGCCAGCGCATCTTTGCCGACCTCTATCTCGCCGGCCACTTCGCCAACAAAGCGGCCATCCATGCCGGCTACTCCGCGGAAAACGCGTCCCGCATCGCCACCCGCCTTCTGAAAACGCCCGCCGTCGCCGCCTACATCGCCGGCGAGCGCCAGCGCCTTGCAAGCGAGTCCTTCTACTCCCGCCGCCTCCTCGTCGATTGGCTTTGGAAAGTCATCCACACCTCCATCGACGACGTTCGGGAAGGCAACAACATCGTCCAGGAGATCACCACCCGCGAAGCCGCCGGCACCCTTACCCGCCGCATCAAGATGGTCAACAAGCTCGCCGCCCTCCGCCAGCTCGCCCGCATGCAGGGCTACGACAAACCCGAGCTCTGCCTCCCCGGCGACCTCGCCGGAATATTCCAGGCGTTCCAGGTCGCCGACCCTTTCGGCCAAGCCTCTCCCCCTTCCGCCGGGCCAGCCAACCCTCCCCCAACTGCCCCGCCAACCGGACAACGCCTCCCCTCCGACTCTTCTCTCGACGGCACGGACCGATCTCCGGGCGACCCGGTTGGGGCAGCCCACCCGTCCTCCGACGACGAAGGTCCCGATCAACACCTCCCCTCCACCTCTTCGCTCCAGGGCACAAACCACTCTCCGGGCGGTCCTGCGGGGGCAGCTCACCCAAATCCTCCCGGCCAAGGTCCCGATCAACGCCTTTCTTCCACCTTGGCCCCTCAATCAGCCTCCACAACACCCGCCTCCCCTCCTGACTCACCCATCACACCATCTAACCTTGCTTCCGCCGGAATAGCCCCCGCGGCATCCACCCACAAGGCTCCCGCCCCCAACCTCCCCCCGGACTTCCCGCCCTATCAACCCACCCCCCGGCGCAGATCCCCTTCCGTCTCGTCACCCATCCCTCTTTGAGACCATGCCCTCTTCCACCCGTGAGTACAGCCGCGGAACCCTCATTTCCGTTGGAACAGCGGTAGATGGAATCTCCAACCCATTCAAAACACGACACCTGCCTCCCCGGCTCGCCTCACTCTCCAAAACCAAGATTTCCGTACCAGTGGACATAAGTGGACATTTTCATCCCATCCTCGTCATCGGCTATCGATACACCTCATCCCGCCCCGCCGCCGTTCCATTCTGAAAATCAACCCGTTGACGCCCCCCACTCTACCTGATAGACACCACCCAATGGCATCCCGGACCTATCCCCGCCCCCTCACGCTGGTTCTCATCCTCGTCGCCTGCAGCGGCTGGGTCGTTGCTTGGAACACCAGCCGCCAACCCGCGGCCACAACCGAAACCAAAACCAAGGACGCCACCCGCGAATCCCGCACCGGAAGGTCACGCGAAGGCCGCAACGCCTCGCCCACCGGCGTCGTGAAAGACAGCGCCACCGCCCGCATCCTCGCCAGCCTCGCCGAAATCGACTCCGCCGCCGAACCCGGGAAAGCCAACGACAAGCTCATCCAGGCCTGCCGCGGCGCCCTGACCGACGGGAACCGGGAACGCCGCGAGCGCAACTACAGCCTCCTCCTTCAGCTCATGCGCCCCGAGGACGCCCCCGCGCTCCACGAGCTCTTCCTCGATCTCCACCGGGAAGGCCGCACCTTCGACGAATACAAGACCTTCGCCATCCGTTGGGGCGAGGTCGACGCCCCCGGTGCCATGAAATACCTGACCAACCAGGTCCCTGTCCGGCTGCCGCGCGACGACTTCCGCGCCATCGCCCGCGGCTGGGGTCAGACCGACCCCGCGGCGGCTCTCAGTTGGATGAACGACAACCCGCAGCTGTCCGAAAAACTCGGCGGCAAGTCCGCCCTCATCCAGGGCTGGATCCGCGAGGACGCCGCCAGTGCCCTCAAATGGCTGGACGCCAACAAGGACAGCCTGCCGCCACGCGACTACTTCGAGAGCATCCAGGCCGCATTCTCAGAACAGATCGTGGGCTCATCCACCGGCGTGACCGACGCCGTGAAGTGGCTTTCCTCCTTGCCCGAAGACGGCATGTCCGCCGACGCCGCCGGCTTCGCCTGGCAGTCCATCGCCTGGAGCTTCAGCGAGATGCCCTATGACCAGGCCGCCAATGTCTGGGCCCAGGTCGGGGACAAGCCGTGGATGGACTTCGACCAATTCGCCGGCTTCAGCCACGCCTCCGCCAACTCCCGCGTCGCGGACCAGGGCATGGAAGGATTTCTAACCGCCTTGGAAAAAACCTGGCCCGCCGAAAAGGTCACCGGGCAATTCACCCGCTGGTCCCTCCAGAACAGCGACCAAACCGCCAAGTGGCTCGAAGCCGCCCCACCCTCCGCCGTCACCACCGCCGCCATCAAGGGCATGGTCAAGGCCCTCGAACAAACCAACCCCGACGCCGCCGCCATCTGGGCCGCGAAGCTGAAGGAATGAGCGATAAATTGTTAGACTGCCAAATTCTTCCGGAAGATTCTGCCACGGTTACAGCCAGAACGCAACCGACTTGACCGGCCGCACAACTGTCCGGAGTTCAAGCTTCAGCTTGTTTCTTATCCGCATCTCAAGGTTAAGCTTGGATCGCCGGGGGCTGTTCCCGCCAGCACCTGACAACCTCTTCCTCCGCGTCCCTTCAAGACCTTTGCACCTCGGAGGTTAACTCTTCACCCCATCACGGCAGCGTGAACTCCCGCGTCACCGCCATATGCTGCATCGCCGGTGCCGCGCTGTCCTCCTTCTGCACCGGCGGCACCTGGTCGATCGGCTCGAACACCCGGCTATCGAACACCAGCCCATTCGGAAACTCATGACCCGCCAGTTTCACCGGAGTCGCCAGCTTGTCCAGCGGTTCGCTGGCGATGATCCAGTCGTACGGCTTGTTCCGCGGCGAGTTCGTCGTGATATCCCCGAGCTGATCCGCCGGCGGGTTCTTCGGAATGACAAAGACCGAGTCAAAACGCTTGAAGCACTTCTCGTCCGTGCCCCGCGTGTTGAAGTCACCGCCCAGCACGATCATCGCGTCCTTCGGCAGCTTCTCCCGGCGGAGGTATTTCAACAGCGCCTCCGCCTCCGTCTCGCGGGAGGGCTCGTTCTTGGAATGGAGATGCACGCTGATCGCCCACAGATCCTTCCCGCCGGGCAGCTTGATGTTCGCCCAGAGGAACTCCCGGTTGGTCAACTGCGGGTCATCCCACGAACCGGACGCGGCGATGGGAAACCGGCTGATGATCCCGTTCGGAATCTGCATCCCCTCCTCCTTCACGAAGACATACTCCTCTCCCAGCGTCTGGTTCACCCACTGCCGCACCGGGATGGTCGTGTTGAACTCCTGGATCAGCACGATGTCCGGCTTGAGCCCCTTGATGATCCGGGCGCCCGCCCCTTCCGGGTTGCTGTGGTTCCCGTTGTCCGGCGAATACGACTGTCCCGAGCCGGAGGTAAGGTTCGCCGCGGTGACCCGGATGGTGACCGGCTCAGCCCCGGCGATCCCGAGGAAAACGGCAAGAAAGGCGGGGAGGAAAGTCCTGAACACGCGTGGAACATGCAGATTCCGCGCCACGGTCGCGAGCGAATTACCCGTCTGGCAAATCTCCCTCAATTCCGCGGTTGGCGAACTACGGTGCCAGCGTTAGCTTCCGGCGTGGCCGACGATTTCCCCACCCAAGACCAGCCGATCCAGCTCCGCGGGAAGCTCCTGCTGGCGGATCCCTCCTTGCGGGATGGCATTTTCAACCGCTCCGTCATCCTCCTCGCGGAACACCGCTCCGACGAGGGCGCCTTCGGCGTCATCCTCAACCACCCCACCGGAAAAACCGTCGGTGACTATCTCACCGACGACGAGTTTTCCCCCTTGAAGCAGGTGCCCGTCCACGATGGCGGCCCCGTTTCCCGCGACCAGCTGACCTTTTCGACCTTCTGGTGGAGCAAAAAGAATGGCCTCCAATGGAAATTCCGCCTCTCCGCGGAGGACGCGGTGAAGCACGCCCACCGCCCCGGCCGCATCGTCCGCGCCTTCGTCGGCTATTCCGGCTGGTCCGCTGGACAGCTGGAAAACGAACTCCGCCGGAATTCCTGGATCACCTTGCGCCCCGGCCAGGATCTCCTCGGCCGCGAGCACGACGTCAGCCTCTGGACCGGACTCTTCGGCGGACTTTCCCCCCTCCACCGCCTCCTCGCCGAGTCCCCGGACGATCCTTCCCTGAACTGAATCCGCTGCCCTTGCCCGGCCCGCTCCAGCCTGCCAATTTCCTTTCCGTCTCCTGAACCGTCCATGTCCCAGCCTTCCGAATCGCCCCTCCACTTCAGTCCCATCCCGGAAATCATCGCGGAAATCGCCGCCGGCCGGCTGGTCATCGTCGCCGACGATCCGAACCGTGAGAACGAGGCGGACCTGGTGGGCGCGGCCTCGCTCTGCACGCCGGAAGTGGTGAATTTCATGGCCATCCACGCCCGCGGCCTGATTTGCGCCCCGGTCACCGCCGAGCGCGCGGAGGAACTGGTCCTGCCGCAGATGACCCGCCGCAACCGGGAAGGCCACAAGACCGCCTTCACGGTGAGCGTGGATGCCGCGGAAGGCATCACCACCGGAATCTCCGCCGCGGACCGCGCGTTGACGATCCGCCTCCTGGCCGATCCCGCGGTGAAAGCAGATGCCTTCGTCCAGCCGGGACACGTTTTCCCCCTCCAAGCCATGCCGGACGGGGTGCTCCGCCGCACCGGCCACACCGAGGCGGCGCTCGATCTAACGACATTAGCCGGTTTGCCCCGCGCCGCGGTGATCTGCGAGATCATGAACGACGACGGGACGATGGCCCGCGTCGGCCAACTCGGTGAATATCAGAACAAGCACGGCCTCAAGGCCTGCACCATCGCCCAGCTCATCGAATACCGCCGGCGTTCGGAGAAGCTGGTGCACCGCGAGGAAACGATTCTTCTGCCGACCGACTTCGGCCAGTTCAACTGCCATCTCTATCGGGTGACCACGGATGCGAGCCACCAC
>CAXTTX010000242.1:0-1014 GCA_964247045.1 uncultured Verrucomicrobiales bacterium
AGAGGAGAATCAGGTACGAAGGGCTGATAGGAACTCCAGGTGAAACGCTTGCCCTCGGGGAGCATGGTGTCGCCGATCATCCGGTTCGGCCAGAGATTGGCAACCCGGATGGAAAGCTCGTTGCGTCCCGGACGGAGGCCGCGGGTGAGCTCGATGCGCGCGGGCTTGTTCCAAACGGTGCCGATCGCCACTCCGTTCAACGAGACCTCGCCCATGACCTGGAGCCTGCCGAGGTCCAGCCAGTATTTCGGATGGCCCGGCGCGCCTTCCCGCTCAGCGGGCAAATCGAATACCGTGCGATAGGTGCATACACCCGAGAAGTGTCGCACCCCCTCGTCCTCATGTTTGCTCAGCGATATCAAACCCTCGAGCCGGATGCGCGGGGGCGCCCCCCACTTGGGCGGAAACTCCACGGTCCATGGCCCGCCGAGCGCGAGGCGTTTCCCGAACCCGGGAACCTCGACGGTCTTCTCATCCGCCGCTGAAGATTTCACGCGGTAAGTTCCCGCGTCCCGGACGGCCAGTACGAAACTACCCGGCACGTCCCCTCTCCTCACCGTCGCCACAGGTTGACGCACGAATTCCTGGAACAGGTCGAATGTCCCCGTGTCCACTCCCGTCCACTCGCGCCGTTCCCCGTCGATCAAGGCCTCGACCCACAAGGTTTTGACGACGCCGGACGCCGGATCGCCGCCTTCCGCCATCCGGCTCACCTTGAAGCCGATTTCACCGGCGGCAAGCAAACGCGCGACCGCCGCCTTGGCATCGATCGTCCTGGCCTTGTCCCCCGCCGGGCCGTAGCTGGCCCGCACGATTTCGACCTTCGGCAAAGGAGACAGGGCCGATACCGGCTCACCGTCGCGCATGATGCCGGTGATTGCCTTCCCTGACGCCTCGACTTCGGAAAACACGACGAAGCAGGACTCGCCAGCCTCCAGGCGCAGTTGCAGACGCGTCCCATCCCCCGTCCTTTCCTCGGTGCCCGGCGAGAGGATCTGTCCTGTCTCCGGCTGC
>CAXTTX010000242.1:1024-8238 GCA_964247045.1 uncultured Verrucomicrobiales bacterium
ATCCCGTCCGGCGTCCCGCCGATGGATCCAGTTCAACGGAATGTCCGTCCGCAGGTCCGGAGGTCCGGCGAGTTGCCCGAGAACCTCCGCAAGCGGAAGACCGAAGACGATCCGGCCCGTTCCGAACTGGTGCGCGGTGACCGACTTTCCGTCGCAATCGCCCCAGACTTTTCCGGAAAGCTCCGCGACTTTCGCATCGCACGCGGGATAGTCCTGGAGGCTCGGCGACTTCAACGGCCGCGGCCCATAGATCGTCGCGCCTTTCTCGACGAGTTCGGCCAACTTCGTGACGAGTTGCGGGGTCATCGGTGAGTTGGGCACCACCAGGAGGCGGTAGCTCATACCATCCGGTAGCACGATCCTGCCGTCCTCGACCGAGGCCCGCGAGATGAGCTGCAACGCGGAGATGTCGTCGGAGCGGTAGCCCGCAGGCAGCGGAGGGTTCTGGTGGAAATAGGTCTGGTTGGGAATCTGGTGCCTCAGATAGAGCGCGTCGGCCACGTAATGCCCCTGCCGCAGCATGAACTGGCAGCGGCTGAGATACTCGTGCCACGGCCCCGACATTTTCCACCAGGTCTGCGTCCGCTCGTAGTGCAGTCCCCACGGTCCCATCGTCACGCCCGGATAGCGGTCCATGTAAGGCTGCATCGCGTAGCGGTGGATCACGAATTTGTTCACTCCCCGGGCCATCTGGTAGTCCCCCATCGCCTTTACCAGCGCGGGATGTAAGGTCCACTGGTCCGCCTCGCTGGCGGTGAATGCCTCGGCGCCGATGACGGCACGCCCCATCACGTGGCCGATCGATGCCATCTCATTGCACTTGCGCGCGTCTTCCGCTCCACCCGTCGACCAGAACTCGGTCATCGGCTCGTCAGAGGAGGTAGTATAGTCCGCTTCATCGCCAAAGGGCAGGTTGTATCCCTCCATGCTCAGGCGCAGTCCGCGTTGGGCGGCGAGCCGCGCCAAGGTGCCGATGTATTTCTCGGAGAGGAGATCGGAGCAGGTTTGATAGAAATCCCAGCGGAACCGGTTGCCCTCTTCGCCGGTGCCGACCGCGGCTTTGCCAAGCGGCTCGAAGGTATTGGGCAGATACTTGAACGGATCATATCCCCTGCGCAGGCGGAACTCCTCCGGAAACCCCTCCGTCCAGCTCTGGTGCCCCACTTCCCAACTGTCGACGTGCGTTGCCACCAGCCCGCGGCCCTTCCCCGTCGGCACGTTGTCGGCCAGCATGCCGATCACCTTGTTGAACTGGAGAGTGATCGCCTCGCTGCTGAACTTGTCGCATTCCAGGCCGTTTCCTCCCTTCACCGGTGGACGCGTGGTCATGCCCGTTCCGGCACGACCGAATCTCCGGATGACCCAGGTGCCCGCAGGGAACTGATAGCCAAGCTTCCCGGAGCGGTCGAGCTGCGCGCTCAAATCAAGCACTTCGCCGGGAGTCACCACTTCACCCTGCGGTTTTTTCGGATAGGCAAGGACCACCACGTCCCGGTAGAGGGGACGGTGATCCACCTCCGAGTTGAACACGTCGCGATCCTTGGGGGGAGGTTCCGGCGCGGGAACCGTGGTGGTGAGGCGCCCCGGTCCCCGGAACTCCACCGACGAGGCAACCAGCACCTGCATCGAAAGCTCGGGGGTGATCCACGGGCCGCTGCTGCCACACCATCCCGGGCCGTTGGTCACCGTGATCTCAAGTCCCAGCCGGTCCGCCTCTGAAAGAGCCAGCTTCATGAGTTGCTTCCAACGCGTGCTCATATAGTCCGCGTCTCCCGGAGGGGGCGCGAAACGTTCGAAGATATCCATGATGATCGCGCCACCGATCCCGGCTTCCTTCATCGCCGCCAGATCGGCCCGGATGCCCTCCTCGGTCACGTTGCCATTGTTCCAAAACCAATAGACCCAGGGGCGCGCCGACCCAGGCGGGCTCTTGAAGCCAGCCAGGACAGGGTCTTCCGGAGCGCCTTTGGCCGGGAAACCCGGCAGGAAAGCGGAGGAAAAAACGACAAGCAGCCGGAGGGTTTTTTTCATGGAATGGGTTTGGAGATGCCCGGGTTGCGGAGCACCGCCCGCCAGCACCCGGGAAGCGGCATGGATCAGCCTCAACCAGTGACTGGGAAGACCATCTTCAAGGACTGTCCCGGATTTCACAAGCTACCGGAAAGTGTGGCCTGCCCGGCCATCCATGTCCCTCCGGCACTCTGCGACAGGGCTCATGTGCGGAACCAGCCTGGAGCCCGATTCCGGCTTCATCACGGGTTGACAGGGGGGGCTCCCGGCGGCCAGTTTCGGGGCATGTCACGTTTTGCCAACAAAGTCGCCGTCGTCACCGGAGGTGGCCGGGGAATCGGCCAGGAAATCGCCCGCACGCTGGCCGCGGAGGGTGCCAAGGTCGCCGTCGTCAGCCGCAGCCAGGTGAGCTGTGGCAAGGCCGCCACCGAGATCAACGGGGATTACCCCGGTTCCGCCATCGCCTACGCGGTGGACGTGGCGGACCATGACGCGGTCCAGGAACTGGCGAAGCGCGTCGCGGAGGATCTGGGACAGGTCAACATTCTCGTCAACAATGCCGGGGTCACCCGGGACGGCCTCCTCATGCGGATGAAGGAAGAGGACTGGGACACCGTGGTGGACACGAACCTCAAGGGCGCTTTCAACACGGTGAAGGCGTTCATGCGCCCGCTGATGAAAGCGGAGGATGCCCGCATCATCAACATCGCCTCGGTGGTCGGTATCATCGGAAACGCGGGACAGGCGAATTACTCCGCGTCGAAGGCGGGATTGATCGGCTTCACCAAGGCGATTGCCCGCGAGTTATCCGGCCGGCAGGTTACCTGCAACGCGATTGCCCCCGGCTTCATCAAGACGGACATGACCGATGAATTGAACGACGCCCAGAAGAACGCCGTGGTCGGCAACATCCCGCTCGGCACCTTCGGCGAGACCAAGGACATCGCCGAGGCGGTGATATTCCTGGCCAGCCCGGCGGCCAAATATATCACCGGCCAGGTTCTGGCCGTTGACGGCGGAATGACGATGTAGCATCTTCGGGGTTTCCCCGCGTCATTTCCATGGAACTCATCCTCCTCCGTCACGGCAAGGCCGAGAACACGAATCCCGGCGGCGATTTCCCACGGGCACTCGTCGAGAAGGGTCGCGAGCAGGCACGCCGCGCCGCCCGGCTTTTGAAAAGCGCGGATTTGCTGCCGGAACTGGTGCTGACCAGCCCCTTGATCCGCGCGCGGCAAACGGCGGAGGAATTCTGCAAGGCGGCGGGGATGCCGGGCGAGGTCATCCAGAGCTGGTTGGCCAGCGGCATGGCTCCTGAAACCGCGCTGACCGAGCTTTCCACTTTCCGGGATTTCAAGCGCATCGCCATCGTCGGCCACGAACCGGATTTCTCAGGGCTCATCCAATGGGTGCTGGGAGCCAGTGGCAGCGTGGATGTGAAAAAAGGCGCCATCGCCTGCCTGCGCGTCAACCCGCCCGCCAGGCACGGGACGCTGGTCTATCTGATTCCGCCGAAGCTCGCGGACGACGGCCAAGGTTGAAAAACCGCCACCGGGCGTGAACGTAACAAGACGCCGCTTGATCAATGCGGCGTTTCCGTTCAAACAAGGTTCACTCCCGCGTTCTCCCGATCGCCCTGTTAGCCGCGTGCTTCTCCGCTGCCCAGGCCTCCACCATCCTTGATAACATCGACGCGCAAGCCTACCGCGACGAGGCCGCGGCGCCGTTGGGAGCTTCCTTGGCACTCCGGCGACGTCGCTGATGTGTTTCTTCCAAGGATCGACAACCGATGCCGGTTTCTATCAGATCACCTGTGGGATGAAGGATGCGGGAACTCCCATCTCCAGGAGCGCGCAATAAACCAGCCCCTTGCGCGCGTTGTGAAGCACCTTCCCCGGAGTGGGCTGGTCGTCACCGGCCATGCGGCCCACGCGGGTTGCCAGATCCCGCATTTTCCGGGTGGTCAAGGCGCGCGAGATCGGCACGGGATGGAATGGAAGCGGCGGTGACGAGGAAAGATCCCAAGAGACGAATGTTCCCTGGCTCACGGGATGCCGGGGAGCGAACGGGATCATCTTTTGCCGGGCGGCCCCGCGTCCCGGTGTCGTCACCGGGGAGGCCATTTCATTGTAGCTGCAATACGGTTCACCGTGGCCCGGAATGCCGGGCAGCCAGAGAATGGCCTGGTCCACTGGAAACAGCGGGTGTGCGCTCAAGGGCGCCTCCAGCAGGGCGAGGGAGGATTTCATGGGATTAGGGGGAGTTGGGGAATGGGGTTGGCGGTATGGAACCAACGTCATGATTCTGCTCATGGGTGTGGTAAATTGTCCATGGGTGACATTCTCGTCATGACCTAGGCGATCAACCTACTTCATGCGTATACCGCTTGGCCTTGAGCAAGACGACGGAAAGCATGGCCGCCGGGTCGGCTTGGCCACGCGGCTTTTCACCGAGGGCCTTGGCGACCTCACCGGCGGCACGGGAAAGCCCGCCTGCCGCGAGATAGCGTGAGATTTGAGGATAGCTTGCGAGGGTGTTCGCGATGTCCGGGTGCATGATCCCCGCCCATCGCAGGATGCGGGCCAAGTGGGACGGCAATGTATGTTAGATCGGAAAAACCTTGGTATACGGAGATTTTCCGGCACCCGCAACCACCCGACCGACACGGCCAACGGCAATGTAGCGGTGCATTCCGCAACAAACCGTTAGAAGACCGTTGAAAAACGCCCGGCCGCCCCTTTCAGCGGCCCCTGCGGCGGCGCAACAGTCCGGCCACACCGGCCACTCCGCCTAACAAGAAGGCCGATGGTTCCGGCACCGCGATGTTGCCGGCGTAGAACAGCGTGCTGTCATACTCGTAGCTGGTTCCCCCGTTATGCGTGAAGAGGATGCTGCTGACATTGGTCGGCAGGTTCGTTAGGAAGAAAGCATCGGACACCGCCCCAAAGTAGGACCCCGGAGGAAACCCTCCCTGGTCGGCCACCACGCCCCAGGTCCCCGAGGAACGGTCGAAGGTTGAATTGCCAGTCCAGTTGAACCAGGACCAGTTCGTGTCGTAGGAGCCGAGAATCGTGGATGAACCGATCGACACCGGATTGCCCTGCGCGTCCAGGAAAAGGATCGTGGCGGTGGTCGGTGCCAGGGTGTTGAAGTCGCGGCCGTCGAGATTGGAAAATCCGATAACCGTGTCGGAAGTCATCGTGAAGTTCGACAGATCGATCTTCACGGACCAACCGGAGGCCGTGGCCGTCGTGTTGTGGAAGAAGCCATATTCCCCGGCTCCCGGCTGGTTGGCGTAGGGGAAGGCCGGATCGATGATCGAATGCGCACCGAGATTCTCGTCATTCGCGGGCGTTGTCGAAGCGTTCACAACGCCACTGATAATGATCGTGTCACCGTTGTCGTAGGCACCGGTTCCGGAATTGCTCCAATCCCCCCAGTCCAGCGTCTGGGCGTGCAGGGACGCCGGTGAAACCAGCAGGAGAAGGGCAGACAGCAGGGTACGCGGGGAAAAAGCGGTTTTCATCTCTCGGGGGGAACAGAGTTGACCCGGACCTTCTAGCACATCCTGTGCCGCAATGGGAAGATCATAATTATCAAGGATTTGCGAAATATCCCAGATGATTAGATTTCCCGGCTTTGTCACGCTGTTGGGCTTGGCAAGCGGCCGGCCACGGCTCACCTTCCGTCCATGTTCGATCCTGCAAGATACGATGGCCGTATGCCCTTCCGGCGTTGCGGCGACTCCGGGCTCCTCCTGCCTGCCATCTCCCTCGGTTTCTGGCACAATTTCGGCCATGTGGATGACTTCGAGGAAGCCCGCCGGATCATGCGCCGCGCCTTCGACCGCGGGATCACCCACTTCGACCTGGCGAACAACTACGGGCCGCCTCCGGGCTCCGCGGAGGAAAACGTCGGCCGGATCCTGATGGAAGATTTCTCCACCCACCGTGACGAACTCGTCATCACCAGCAAGGCCGGCCACGACATGTGGGCGGGGCCCTACGGCAGCGCTGGCTCCCGCAAGCACCTGCTCGCCTCCCTGGACCAGTCGCTCAAGCGCCTGCGCCTCGATTACGTGGACATCTTCTATTCCCATTGCCCCGACCCGGACACTCCCCTGGAGGAAACCATGTCCGCGCTCGCCACCGCCGTGAACAGCGGCCGTGCCATCTATGCCGGACTTTCCAAATACCCGCTCAAGCGCCTGAAAAAGGCCGTGAAGATCCTGAAGGAAATGGGAATCCGCTGCCTCATCTATCAGCCCCCCTATTCCATCCTCAACCGCTGGCCTGAGGCCGAGGGCATCCTCGACTATCTTGAGGAGGAAGGGATCGGCTGCGTGGTCTTCAGCCCGCTGGCGCAGGGCATGCTGACTCCCAAGTATCTCAATGGCATTCCGGAAGGTTCCCGTGCCGCCCGCTCGGAAGGATTCCTGCAGGTGGACCAAGTCACCGCGCAGCAAGAGAAAATCCGCCAGTTGGGCGACCTTGCCGCCACCAACGGCACGTCCATCAATCACCTGGCCATCCAGTGGTCGCTCCGCAACCCCGCCGTTACCTCCTCCATCATCGGCGCCCGCACGGTCGCCCAGCTCGACGACTCGCTGGCCGCCCTCGAATCACCGGTGCCGGATCAGGCCATGCTGGCCGCCATCGACGCCATCGCCCCCATCACAAAGAAAAAGCATGCGGAAGGCTGATTTCGCGCTCAATTTCGCCCCATGACTTGGAACGACACCTTTCTGGCGCTGTTTGAACGCTGCGTCTCCGCCTACAACTCCGGCAACACGGATTTCATTACCTACTACGAACCGGCAGACCTCAAGTTCCTCGGCGGGATCGGCTACCAGCCGCGCGAGTTCTTCGATTTCGTCGAGGACTACTGCGAGGCAGGAACCCCCTCCCCCTCTACCGCCGTTCTGGTCGCCGCGGTGCGCCGGGATTACTTCCTCACGATCCAGCACGGGAAAGCCAGCGGCGGCAAACCGCTCACCGCGGACGGTATTCCCACTTTCGGCGACGAGCTCGAGGGAATCGCCTACCTGCCCCGGCTCCTCGCCAAGGGACGGGCGAAATTGCGCGGCGAACTGGACCCGGACCTCATGTATGGCTGCGGCGGCGACCGCAATTTCCTCGGCAAGAACGGCAATCTCCACCCCGCGGATTTCCTCCGCAACCTCTGGGCCGCCGGCGACGACGCCG
>CAXTTX010000243.1:0-8233 GCA_964247045.1 uncultured Verrucomicrobiales bacterium
GATGGCCTGATAGGCGGATGATTTATCGACCAGCGACAATCGTAGCGGAGCGAAGATGGGGGCCGTTACCTCTTGAGTCTGCCCTGAATCATGGGCCGGCGTTGCTACCGAAGAAAACCGCGACTGGCTCCATGGGATATCACGACCGCCCATCAAAGCGGGGACCTCACGGTAGCTCGACGCGGGCACGGTAGAAAGCCTTGGGAGCCGGAGGCAATAGGTCCTTCAGGATCAGATCCCCTTCCACCAGGGGAACGGGAGGAGTGTCAACCGGGGACCACGAGGACAACTCCAAGCTGATCGTGCGCTCAAGCAAGTAACGTCGCCCGACTTTCCCTGGAATCGTCATGCTGAAAGGAGCTCCCGGACCCGTCGTGGAATAAACCTTCATCACGAACTGGTCATTCCTATCGAGGGGATCGGTGTTGGCTATGAACTCGTCCCGGGTCACCACTCCATCCCCGTCGGGATCGAGCGTGTCGCCCGCGATCGCGGGATTCAGGGCGTCTGTTCCGAACATCGCTGCCTTCCAGTTCGCGCGCAAGGTGGCCTCATCCGGCGAAGGTGTGCCGCTCAACCAGATCGCGTGCTTTCCACCCCGCAGATTCTCCACCACCAGATACCCATTCTCTACAGCAGCCGCGATGCTCACCCCATCGACGAGAAGCCTCGGCGTTGCCAGTCCCTTGGTCGGGATCAACACGCGGGCGAGCATGTTTCCCGGGATGTTCAACGCCAGCCTGAAGTCGGTCGGAGAATTATCCGCGAGGATCTCCACCGGCCCGCGTATGGTGGGAACCACACCCGAGACCCGGGTGAGACCGCTGACACCATCCCCCGTGCCAAGCTGGGGCTTGATTTGAGCGGTGGCGAATCCCGCTGAGAGCGGTTTGAGCCCCAGAACGTAGCGCGGAATGATATTCGCCGGCGCGCCACCCCAGGCGTGGTTCCAGTCCTGGTTCGACTTGTAGTTGTTTCCCCAGGCTTCCATCGCGATGGTCGATCCCTTCGCGATCATGTTCCACCAGTGGCGGTCGTAGCTCGTGGAGTTGTCCTTCAACAGGCCGATGGCGTGGTCGGCCTCCCCGCCTTCGAACAAGGCCTCCAGGAGATACTGTGCCCCATAGACACTGCACGGCATCTTTTTGGCTTTCAAGGAGTCGAGGACCGCCTGTTTGTTCGGCGGCTCGATTCCCATCGCCAAGGGGAAAAAATTGGCATGCGCCGAAACATGGGTGGTGGACTGGCCATCCTTGTACAGGTTTCCGTTCCAGAACACGGAATTGAAATTCGATGCCAAAAGGTTCGCCCGGCTGGTGAACGAGGCTTGATCGGCGGTCTTTCCGAGCACTCCCGCGATATCGGATAGAATTCTCCAGGACTTGTAGCAAAAAGCGTTCACCACCGTGTTCTCCGAAGTCAGGACATAGCCATCCCGTTCGGCAGCGGGCCAATCAACGATGTTGTCGGTTGAATGGGACAGGACCCCGTCGGCCCGGACCTCCGCGTGATACTGGGAGACGTGGCTGACGATCTTGTTGTAGTTCGCCACCAGCGCCTCCTTGTTTCCCGTATACAGGTAGTCCTGCCAGGCCATCAGCGGAAAATGCAGTTTCCACTCCGTCGGCCAGGTCGAGTGATCGAGCAGCCATTCATACGTGTAACGCGCCATGGTGAACTCGCGGTCCACGCCATAGTGCCCGAGCTGGTTGATGTAAGCGTCCGCCTCGTACGGAAGCCGTTCGCGGTCGCCATCGATATAGGCACCCGCGAAACTGGTCGCCTTCATCGAGTAGCGGCACATCTGCCACACCGCGTCCAGTGTCGTGTCCGATGAACTGAAGCTCGCGGCATTTTCGGAAAATGGAACGTGCATCACATGCTGACGCGCGTCCTTCGCTGTCACCGCTCCCGGGCAGTTGACCAGCTCGACGTAGCGAAAAGGCGTTACCACGCCGCCGGCGAAGCCGTTGACGTTGATCCCGCCTCCGCTCACGTCCGGTGTGCGGATCACGTAAGTCACGTCCCCATTCCGGAGCGCCACCGTCGTTTGCGTCGCGTTGGGATCGGTGGTGCTGCCGCCCGCATCGGCGACGGAAGGACCGCTGGCATATTCGCTGAACTTCACCGTCATCGTTTGGCCGGAGAACGCGCCGTTGAGACGGAGGGTGAGATAGCCAAAGCCGTCGCGACCGAAATCGATGAAATAAGCCCCGCTTCCCTTTGCCGCGACGATGGGCGGCGGCACAACACTTCCAAACGTGGGCTTGTACCGGCCGGCCCAATCATAGCCCGTGCTGTCATTGGCAGACGCCTTGTAAATCGAGCGCGCGCCGGACTGGGGCGAGGTGGGTTCGACGGTGAAGGACTGGGCCGCCGACCACGAGCCGCTCCTGCCCTCCGCATCCCAAGTGAGAACCCGCCACCAATAGCCCGCTCCTGCCGAGAGTGCCGGGCCGGCATACTCCACATTCACCGATTCACCCGAGGTGATTTTACCACTGTCCCACACGTCCCCCGTCCCCGCTCCGGCGAGCAGCGGAGCAGATGCGACGATGACTCGATAGGCGCTCTGGGAATCGCCCCGGCGCGAGGGATGATAGATCCAGGCGAACTCCGGTGCCCTGTCAGGAATGGTGGTCCGCTGCGGCAGCGCCAGCAGATCGACCATCAGGCCGTCCGGCCGGGTGAGATCGAGCGGCGTCCCGGGATGGAATCCGGGGTCATTCGGATCGGTGCCGGCGCTTCGCTCGGCGGCGTTGTTGGCACCATCTCCATCCGGATCCCCCGCAGCTCCTTGCGCGAGGTTCCGGAAATTCGCCAGCTCCCAGTCATCGGAAAGCCCGTCGGAATCACTGTCGCCCGGAAGCGAACTCGCGGAGTCCGGATCAGTTCCCGCCGCGTATTCCTCGGAATTGGTGGCGCCATCCCCGTCAAAGTCCTCCGACGGCAAGACGCCTTGGACAGTCGCGATGGCATCACCGCCATCCGCGTCAATGATCTGCTGTTCCCAATCATCGGGAAGCCCGTCGTTGTCGAAGTCATTGGCGTTGTTGTAAACCACCGGATTGTAGCCCAGCGTTTCTTCCGCCTCGTTGTTGAAGGAATCGCCATCGGGATCGCCAAACCCATCCTGGGTGAAGATCGAAGGGAAATAGGTCGTCTCCCAGAAGTCCGCCAGACCATCCTCGTCGAGATCCAGCGGATCATTCGCCACCGTGGGATCCGTATTGATCTGATATTCCTGCTGGTTCGTCAGCGTGTCTCCGTCGAAATCGTCACCGGGTAAAACAACCCCGATGTCCACGATACCGTCACCGGCATTCGCATCGATGATCCGTTGTTCCCAATGGTCTGGCAAACCGTCCCCATCGTTGTCATTGGGAAGTCCGAAAATAAAGTCACCCGCACCTTTCGGCCCCGCCGAGATCGCCACCTCATCCACGAACCCCTGCAGCCCCTCTGAAGACCCTCCCATGTCACGGCGTTCATTGCCGACCGCGAAATCCCCTGCCCCGTTTGAAACATCCGCCGTCATGCGGAAAGTTCCGATCAGGTTGGCCTCGACCGCGCCGCTGTCCGCACGGGTCCAGTAAATTTTCAAATTACCCGCGGCAGCTTCGTCCCCCGTGTAACTGACGGCCGCATGGAACCACTGCCCCGGAACAAACGCATGCGGACCACTCGTGGGAAGCACCGCCCCATATTCGATGGCATCACCGCTGATCGCCAGGAAGCGGAGCACCGTGCCATTGTTCGACAACACGAACTGGAACGGGCGGTCGCCCGTCTCATCGTCCATACTCACCACCTCCCTCTGGCCACCGGCCACCGAGTTGAACTTGACCAAGGCCTCGATCGTCCAGCCAACCGTCCTGTGCGACGCGCCGAGAATCGTCGTTACGGCGGTATCCTCCGCGCCCCCCGAAAGTCCATCAAGCGAACCGGGGATGGATGATGCCGTGTTGAAGTTCTTATGGCCCGTGGCATTGGCGGACGACGAACCGATCTTGGTGAGGGCGATCTTGGTGCCATTCCCGGTGTCCGCATGCGGTGCCGCGGACTCGTCCAGATGCCAGAGGTGGAGGGAACTCCCATCCGGGTAAGGGTTCGCGGTGGGTGAGTTGAAGATGAAATCCCCGCCCCCCCGGGCGACGCGGCTGATACGCGCCTCGTCGATGAAACCCGGAAACCCTTCGTTGAGACTACCGCGTCCCTTGTTTCCAAGAACCAGTTGCGTGACCACAGCGGGAGTGATCGCGGGAGCCGTCCAACTATGGACCACTTGTGCCTCAAAAATCGAATTCCCCACCTCCGTCCAGTACATCTTGAACAAGCCCGTTCCCGCTGCCTGGCCGGCCTCGGCATATGTTAGAGCGGCATGGTACCAGGAAGTGGTCTTGATCGGCGGCAAGGCCACCGCTTCATTTCCGCCTCCGAAATCGAGCCCGTTGTATTCCAGCTTCTCTGTATTCTTGATCCGGAACTGGAATCCCCGCTGGCCCTCAACCGAGGATTCGCCCGACCAAATCTGACCGTGGTTGATGAAGTCCGCTGTCGAGGGTTTGACCAGCGCCTCAAGGGTGAAAGCGTGACCGGTGCCCGTCAGCGAACTGAAGTCGAATCGGTCCGGCCCGCCGCTGCTAAAACTGCCGCTCTGGTCAAAGTCGATCCCGATTCCCCGGGTGTTGGCCAACGAGGCGCTCTTCCCGAACACACCCGCCGTCCCTGCAAAAACATCGGTCACGGTAACCGCGTTGGCATCCACCGCTATTCCGGCCCGGCCAGCCGTACCCACGTTCGCGGCGGAAGACGAACCCGCCGGCTCATCCAGATGGAAAAGGTAAACCGTGTTCGCGTCCGGCAGGTAGGGGGCCACTACCTGGCTGCGGGCGAACGACGAGCCCAAGGCAACAGCCAAGGCTACACGGCCAAATGGGAAAATATTGGGCATTCTGAAAATCAATGGATCGTGCGGATGGATGTCGACATGCCTTGCCGCATGTCTGCATCTCCCACCTATGAAATGCGGCCGATGAAGCCGCGACGCAATTCCTCCCTCTACCACGAAATGGGGATCTTCCTGTTTCCACGGAACCTTTCTCAAAAATAGGGCGGCCCGGAACCCACCGGGCCGCCCCTTTTCATACCGGGCCTTTGGGAGAACTCCGTGAAACCCATCGCGGAACGGATATCCGGACCCCTCCGGAAAATCCATCCCCCCAAGGAGCCGTTCCTATTCCGTAGCTCGCGTGAGGCAGGAAATTTTGTCACCCGCCTCGCGCGAACGAAAAACTGCAATGATGAACGCAACCCGCGGAATGAGATCGATGGAAATACGCTTGGGTTTCATGATTCGGGTCACGCATGGATTTCCTCACGGACCGTCTGGGTTCCACGGTCCGGAGATCTCCGCATGTATCGTCATGAGGCTCTCCCCGCAACAGGAGATGGCTTATTCACACGAAAGGGGGCTTCATTCCGAAACCTTCTCCACCTGCTAAGCAGCCTCTGCTTGCCGGGTAGCGCGCGATGCACCCTTCCCCGACCGTCGGAGCTCCGGTAATGCGGGACACTTTGGGATGAAAGATTGTCCTGGCGAATCTAACGCGCGAGAGACCCCGCAAAAAAAGTAGTCCGCCGCGTTTCTGAAACTGGAAACCCAGCTGCAGCCACCAAGGGAAAAGCCCCGATTCCGTTAAGAATCAGGGCTTTATTGGTTGCGGGAGTAGGATTTGAACCTACGACCTTCAGGTTATGAGCCTGACGAGCTACCTGGCTGCTCCATCCCGCGATTTGAACCATGCGCCTTTCGGCGCGGGGGCGGGATAATTAGGGGTGCAGCCCCGGAGATGCAAGGGAAATTTTGCATTCGCTTGAAGTTCATGCTCTTCTCACCGCGCGATGGTTCCGGAGCTGACGATGACACGACTTTCCACGGTGGAGTGGGAAACACGCGCCTCCGCCCACCGGGAACGGGCCGAGCGCCACACCCTGCCCGTGAGGAAGCGCCGGGATCACGGGCAGCCGCATCCGGTGGAGGATTTCCTGTTCCAGTACTATCCGTATTCGTTCGCGCTTCTGGAGCAATGGCACCCGGCAACAGGAGTGGTCCTGGAGTTGCCTGACGGTGAAAAAGGAAACCCATTCCCTGCCCTGCCCGCTGCATTTGCCGGCAAATATTACACAGCGGACGCTGGCGGGATTCGCTTGGACACGGCAAAGCTCGGGGAAAAAGAACGCTCCCGGCTCGAATGGGTCCGCGGGCTGCTGGAGGCGACACGCGACAGGCCACCGGTTTTCTCCTGCCACGGCTTGCACGAATGGGCGATGGTCTACCGCGGCAAGGAAGTGCGGCATGAAAAAACCACCCCGCTGCGCTTGCCGCAGGCGGAAATCGATTCCCTGGTGGAGAGCCGCGCGATTTGCTGCACGCATCACGACGCGTTCCGCTTCTTCGCTGCCGAAGCGCGGCCGATGAACCGCTTGCAACCGTCCCTGGACACGAGGATTTTGTTAGAACAGCCCGGTTGCGTGCACGCGAACATGGATCTCTACAAATGGGCGGCGAAGGGAATGCCGTGGATCGGCTCGGATCTGTTGATGGATTGTTTCGAACTCGCCTTGGAACTGCGCGAACTCGACATGCGGGCGAGCCCTTATGATCTCACGGCCTGGGGATACGAACCGGTGAAAATCGAGACCACGGAGGGAAGGAAGGACTACGAGGCGGATCAGCGTCGGCTGGCCGCAAAGGCAGCACCCTTGCGAGAGCGGCTAATCGGGAAGCTGGACGACGCACTGGCCCGTTAGACCACTTACGCTCTTGCTCCGCGCTCTTCCCTCTGAGACCTCCGCGTTTCGCCAACTCCCATTCCCTTCTTCCTTCGCGTCTCTTTGCGACCTTTGCGCCTTGGCGGTAAATTCTTCTGCCCAAGTCCGTTCTTCTGCCCGATCTATCGCTAAACCCCCTGCCAGCGCAGCTTTTGCCGCAGCGCGGCGTAAAACGAACGCCCTTCCAAGCGCACCAAATTGAAAGACCGTGTCGATTTCCGCACCTCTATCCGGTCGCCCGGACCGATGCGCGTGCTGTCCCGGCCGTCCACCGTGAAAAGCATCGGGCCGCAATCACGGTCCTGCGACGACAGCTCCACCAAAGTATCATCCGAAAGCACCAGAGAGCGCTGGCTCAGGCTGTGCGGGCAAATCGGCGTGATGACAAACACTCCGGCGCTCGGCGCGATGAGCGGTCCCCCCGCGGAAAGCGAGTAGGCCGTGGAACCCGTCGGCGTCGCGACGATGAGACCGTCCGCGCGGTAATCGTTGAGCAGTTCCCCATTCACCTCGGCGCGCAGGGAAACCAGCCGGCCGGTTTCGCCCCGCGCGAGGGTCACCTCGTTGAGCGCGATGTAGGTCTCGGCGGGCAGCCCCTTGCGGCGGACCGTGGCCTCCAGCAGCAGGCGGACACTGGTCTTGAAATTGCCTTTCGCCACCGCGGCGGCGAAAAAATCCAGCTCGTCGTCCTTACAACTTGTTAGAAAGCCCAGCGTCCCGATGTTGATCCCGGCCACCGGCTTGTCGAAATCTCCAAGGCGGGAGAGCGCGTTGAGCATCGTGCCGTCGCCACCCAGCACCGCCACCAGGCCGACGTGCTTGGAAAACTCCGCGGCAGGAACGCCCCCCTTCTCACCCGCGAGGCTGGCGGTTTCCTCGTCCAGCACCACGCCGCAACCGTGCTCCTTCAGCGCGGAACGCAGGGCGTGCAACGTCGAGAGCGAGTCAGGCTTGTGCGGGTTTGCGAGGATTCCAACATTCACGATGCGGAACTCTATCGGACAGGGGCTGTTGCTGGCAAGCGGCGCGACACGGCGGCTTCAGACACTGGCGGGCTTGCGCGCGGGAATCAGCTTCTGCACCGTGGGGATCAGTTCTTCCAGGGTTTCGACCACCACGAATTCCTCGTCGTAGCACCAGGTGCGGAGCATCGCGATGAGCGGGGTCCAGAAGGACTTGCCGTTCGCATCCTTGCGGTTGAAGACCAGCACCGGCTTGCCCTTCATCGAGGAATGGCCCGCTTGCTTGAAGATCATCAGCGCGATCATCTCCTGCACCGTGCCGGAGCCGCCGGGGAAAATCACAAAAGCATCGGACTTCTCGATCATCACTTCCATCCGGGTGTAGATGTCCGGTTTCAGCCAGAAACTCGACATCCCGGTCGGCAGGCCGGTGGCCG
>CAXTTX010000244.1:0-8221 GCA_964247045.1 uncultured Verrucomicrobiales bacterium
AGCGGTCTTTCCAACCCGACCGGCATGGCCTTCGTCGATGGCAATCTCGCGATAGTCAATAACGCCACCGGCAAGATCTCCCTCCACTCCGCCGGGGGAGCGCTGCTCAATGCCTCCTTCATCACCGGCGTGACAGGCGCCTTTGGCATCGCGGTCACTTCTTCCAACACCCCCGCGGTTCGTCCCACCGTCACCGTCGATGGCAGTAAGCAATTCACCACACCTAAATCCTCCGTGACCCTGAAGGGAAACAGCAAAAACGCGACCTCCGTGGAGGTGAAAGTCGGCAACGCCAATCCCAAGGTGATTAAGAAAACCTCGCCATGGACCTGCACGGTAAAGCTCGCGCTGGGCAAAAACAACATCACCGTCATCTCTCGCGGTCCCGGAGGAAAATCCAAGCCGGTGAAGGTCACCATCACCCGGAGAAAGAAAAGCAACTCCCCCGCTGAGGGCATCCTGCTGGACTCCTTTCCCCGCTCCTGACCCGCCGGGCTACTTTTTCCCCGCCATCGCATCCCGGCACCACGCCAGCGCCATCAGCGAATAACCAGTGCCATACGCCTGATGGTAATCGTATAACGGATAGTCCCACCACGACCCATCCTTCTCTTGGTGTTCCAGCAGCAGTCCGGCCAGTTGCTCCGCATAGGGCACCTGCTTCTCAGCCGGCAGCAGTTTCACGGACTCGGTGAAATAATAGATCCCGTAGTAGTAGAAATACCCCGCGATCTTGAACGGCGCCTCGTGCGGCACCGGCCGCTTCCGCCCGTTGCTCAGAAATCCTTCCCGTGCCAGAAATCGGTCAGCCCACGTCACCAGCACCTCGTCCGTCACCGCCTTTTCGCCAAACGCGCGCAACGCCGCATTGCAAGCCTGCGACCGCCCCAGCGATCCCGCGGGCCGGTTGATATCCAGTCTCGGCCGGTACCGGTGGTTGAATGAGTAATCATACGTGAAATCCGGATTGCGCTGATAGTTGATGCCCGTGATGGCATGCCGGACCAGCTTGTCATCCAGCTTCACCCCCATGACCGCACGTGCCTGGTCCATCGCTAACAGCACCGACGCGGTGGTGAAGGAGGTGGGAATGCCGGACGGCTTCTGCGTGGTCAGATTGTCATAAATGTCCAGATAACCCCAGCCGCCGTTCACGTCCTCATAGCGGTTCGCCAGGTCCGCTTGTTCCTGGGCCAGCCGCACCCACTCCGCTTTCTTTGCCGGTTCGTTCTCGCGGAGAAAAAGCCGCGCCATGGCCCGCATTCCGTAGGCATGCCCCCACACGTTGTAGGTCGTCGTCTGGTCCGCCCGCCGCAGCTTCGGCAATTCCGCTGCGGTCCACGCCGCCGCTTTCGAGATCGAGGCCCCGGCTTCAGCCCGCGGATCCGCCGAATCGATCAGCCCGCACAGGGCGAGACTGGAAGCTCCCGCCAGATAGGCATGATGCGCGCCCGGCAGGGGAGCATAGATGTTCAGCCCCTTCGTGCGCCGCGCGCTGCCCCACGATCCATTGGGGTTCTGGTGCGTGAGCAAATAATCCACCCCGCGCCAGATCGACGCGTCGATGGCCTCCCGCGTGACTTCCGCCTTTTCTGTCCTCACCTCCTGGCCCCGCAGCGTTTGCGGCCACAAGCATCCCGCGGCGAGCAGGAAAACGGCGGCAGCGGTGGTGCGCATCGGCGGTGGAATCAGGACGCGGATGGAATGACGATCACCTGGCCTTCCTCCAGGCCGGAAACAATCTCGGTCTGCTCCTTGGAAACCCTGCCGCGCTTCACGGCGCGCCGTTCGGTTTTTCCATCCGCCAGTTTCACTTCCACGGTCCAGCCGGCGGATTCAAATGACAGCGCCTTCGTCGGGACGGCGATCGCCGCCGCCTCCTGATAGGCCACCAGTCGTACCTGCGCGGTGGCTCCGGCGACGGGAATTAGGTCTTTGGGCCACGTCACCGAGAAATCCGCACGATACGTTCCATCCGGTCCCGGCGTGGGCGAGAGTTTTACCAGCTTCACCGGCACTTCGGTTTCCTCGCGTCCCGGCAGCGTCGCGATTCCCGCCAGATCCGGGTCCAGCGCACCGGCCGTCGCCTCGTCCAGGAAGGAAACCAGCGCCAATTTGGAAGTCGCCGGGAAAAACGTCGCGTACGCCTTGTGCACGGGCGGCTGTCCGAAGGGCACCAGCGCCTTCACCACCTCCGCCGGAATCCACCGCCCATTCTCGATCGGGCCATGGTAAAAGAAACCATCCCCAGGCGCCTTCGTCTCGAACAAGGCCCGGTCCGCCACCAGGTCGTCCAGATCCTGTTTCGCACGGGCATTCGCGGTCTTCATCCCTTCGACATCGATCTTCTTCAGCTCGATCGACCGGGGAATTTCCGTCTCCACCTTCTTGAAAGTGATCGCCGTGTCGCGCTCCGCGTCGGCCAAGGTCTTTGCCTCCCGCGGCAAAAGCGTCTCAAGGGTCCGCTTGTGATCCAGCACCTCCATGCTCAGCGCGAATTCCGCCGCTGCCACCGCATCCTGCTGGCGGATCAGGACGATCTCTTCCGTCTCCTCCGTCAGGTCGTCCGCCTTGTACATTTTCGAAAGCTGCTTGAGCTCCTCCCGCTGGTTGGAAAGCATCTGCTCGGTGCGCTTCAGCGCCTGTGCCGCGGTTTCCTCGCTGGCCTTCCGCCGCACCTTCGTGAAATACGTGTTCTCTTCCTTCGCGATCTCCGCCGACCGCCGTGCCGCCTCCAGCTTGTTGGCGGACGTTTCCTCCAGCAGCTTCAAATCCTGCTCCGCCTGCGCCAGCGTCAACGTGCCCGAGGCGATCGCCCGCCGCAGATCCTCGATCTTCTGGTCGATCTTCTCGGTATCGAACGCCACCAGCACCTCGCCCTTGGAAACCTTCGCGCCATGCGCGGCGATGGTGGCCACTTTGAAATCCCCCCATGCCTTGGGATCAAGCTTCAGCAACTGGCAATCGCCTCCCGGCAAGGCCGTCGCGCCAAACGACTTCTCGACCACGAAGGGGCCCTTCTCGATGGTGACTTCTCCCGCCTGTGAAGCGGCCGCGATCAGGGCGGGAATGAGATGCAGGGGATTGATGCGGGCCATGGGTGCAGGGCCAATCAACCATGGCCGCCGCCAAAGATCAATCCGCTGCTTTGCCTTTGCGGGCCAGCCAGATGGGCAGGAATCGCGGTTTCTTCGCGTTCGGGGACGAAGGAACCGTGAATTCCGCCACTTCGAAGCCCGATCCCTGAAGCCGGCGGGTCAGCGTGGGAACCGGCCGCGACCCGGCGATGGCCAGCAATCCGCCGCGCTGCAGCGACTCGTAGGCCGCTGCCACCCAGCGCTTTTCATCCACCCAGGGGCGGTTGCGCGGGCCGAGAGGGGAGGCATCCAGGTGAACCAGGATGGCATGCAGCGTGTCGGAATGCGGGATCAGGGCCCCGGGTCCGCAATCCGTGACCAATTGGATGCGCCCGTCGTGGTTCAGCGGGCTTTCCGGAATGAATTCGCGGTGCCAGCGCGGCAATTCGGCCAGTGGCTCGGCGACGATGAAATTGGCGCGCTTCTGCGGCAGCTCCTTCGCCACTGCCGCCAGGGCATGCCCCAGTCCCAGACCCATGAACCAGATCTTCGGCTGTCTCGCGGGCCGGAAGGGCGCGCACGCGAGCCGTGACAGTTCCTCTTCCGCGGCCAGGGTGGCCGGTCCGCAGATCTGCTGGCCGTGGACCAGCAGGAATTTGCGGCCGTCATGTTCCTGGAGGGCCAGGGTGTTTCCATCCGATAGATCGGTTTCCGCAAGGGTGATTCGTGGTTTCATGGAGCTTGAAGCTTGATTTTCCGGACACAGCTTGGTAAATGCAAGGCACCATGTCCAATGAACCCACACGCGCACCCATCCCTGGAGCTGAGAAAAAGATCGTCGCGGGGATCCTCGCGATTGTTCTCGGAGGTTTCGGCGTCCACAAGTTTTACTTGGGATACACCAAGGAAGGGATCATCCAGTTGCTGCTGAGCTTGGTTTGCATCGGCGGTATCCTTGGCATCATCGAGGGCATCATCTATCTGACCAAGAGCGATGAGGAATTCGTCGCCACCTATGTCACCGGCCGCAAGGGTTGGTTCTGAGCAACCGGAAAAGTCTTTCACCTCAAAAGAAAACCCCGGCCGCGTGGCCGGGGTTTTTTTGGTTTTTTTTTGAAATGGAGAGGCGCGCGGCTCTCCTCGCGAATCAGAGGCTGCCCTTCAGCACGGAGGAAGCCTTGAAGCCAACCGACTTGGAAGCGGCGATCTTCATGGCTTCGCCGGTCTTCGGATTGCGGCCCTGGCGGGCGGCGCGCTTCTTGACTTCGAAGGTTCCGAATCCGATGATCTGGACCTTCTGGTCCTTCTTCACACCGTTGGCGATGGAGGAGAGAACAGCTTCGAGAGCCTCGTCGGCGGCACGCTTCGTGGCATCTTTTCCGAGGGCGAGTTGGATGGAATCAATCAGTTCAGCTTTGTTCATGGCACGACGTTTGTGAGAACGCTGTCCGGCGTTGGCAAGAGAAAATCTGTTGAAAACAAAGGGATTTTTTCCAACGGCTGCTTGACTTGCAGCGGTTTTGACACATCCCGGATCTGCCTTGATAGAGTGCTTCCGGCACCCCGCGCGGGGCGGGAAAACGTCCCGGGAGGTTGTTAGAAACTGTTGGATTTTGTTAGTTGCCTCGTCCGGAAAGCGGGTGGCGGAGCCCGGGTGGAGGGAGGTTTTTTGGGACCGGGAAGGGGACCCCCATGATCGCGATTCATGGTGCCGGGCGAACCCTTGGGGACGGAACGCCGGAATCCGGCTGCTCCTGCCGCCCCTCCGCGCGACCATTTTGGGACCACCAAATCCATAATTCCCGCGCTGCCGGACCACTGCCTCCGGAGTTATAGGTGCTCGACATAAATCATTGGAATACAGTGCCATTTGAGAGCTTGTGAAATTTTTCACAAATAGAACTTGCGAAACTTGTGACCGATATTCTAAACCCCCCGCGCCCACCGTCAGCGGGTTTCTCGCATGCGTTTTTTCCTTTCCTCAGCCCTTCTCTGGATTCTCAGCCCCATTGCGGCCATCGCGGCCGAAGAAGGCGAACATCACGCGTTGCCCTTGCACGCCCAGAGAATCGTTGAAGGCGTTCATGTTACCAACTCGATGGTCATGGTCTGGATCGCCGCCCTGCTGGTCATCCTTTTCGCGAAGATCGCCACCCACAAGATGAAGGCGGTTCCCACCGGCCTCCAGAACCTCGCCGAGTGGATGGTGGAAAGCATTTATGACTTCCTGAAGGGCATCCTGGGCGACCACCTCGTCAAACGCACGTTTTGGTTCTTCGGCGGCGTTTTCGTCCTCATTCTCTTCACCAACTGGATCGGCCTCCTGCCGGGCGTCGGAACCATCGGCTGGGAAACGGTCGATGCGGAAGGCCACCACGGCTTCATTCCTTATCTCCGCGGTGGCAATGCCGACCTCAACATGACCGGCGCGCTCGCCATCATTTTCACCCTCCTCTGGTTCTACTGGGCGATCACGGAAAATGGCCCGGGCGGTTTCCTGAAACACATCTTCGCGCCGAAGGGCGAGTTCAGCGGCTTCATGAAGGTGTTCATGATCGTGATCTTCTTCCTCGTCGGCGTCATCGAGGTGTTCTCCATCCTCCTCCGTCCCGTCGCTCTCTCCTTCCGTCTCTTCGGTAACATCTACGCCGGTGAAAACATGTTGGAAACCATGATGGCCATGGTTCCCATCCCATGGCTCAAGTTCGCCCCCGCGCTGCCTTTCTACTTTCTCGAACTCCTCGTGGGCCTCATCCAGGCGCTCGTCTTCATGCTCCTGACCTCCGTCTTCCTGAAACTCATTTGCGATCACGGCGACCACCACGAGGAGGACGCCCCCCCGAGATCTTCACTTTCCCGTCCTGACCATGGCCAGACCGTGGGGGACGGAGAGACCAACACAGTAACACCAACCAGATACTTGATATGAACATGATCATCGACCTCGCCCCCATCCTCGGGGAAATCACCGGCAGCGTCCAATCCGGCATGGCCGCGATCGGTGCCGGCCTCGGCATCGGCCTCATCGGCGCGAAGGCCGCTGAAGCCACCGGCCGCAACCCCGGTGCTTCCGGCGCCATCCTCACGCTCTCCATCATTCTTGCAGCGCTCGTGGAAGGTGCCTTCTTCGTCGCCGCTCTGGTGAAGTAATTCTTCAGCCGCCGGCGGGCCCCGCGCCCGCCGGCGCACTTTCTCTTTCCTTTTCTGTTTCTCGTCTCACACCAAGCTCCCAGCGCCATGCTCGATTTCATCAACGTTCTTGCGGCCGCACCTGCCGAGGCCGCAGCCAGCTCCGGCAATCCGGCCGTCGACATCATCAAGACGTTCAAGGTCGAGTGGCCGCTGTTCATCGCACAGGTCATCAATATCGTGATCGTGCTGTTCGTTCTCTACAAGTTCGCCTTCAAGCCCATCCTCGCGATGCTTGAAGAGCGCCGCCAGCGCATCGTTTCCGGTGAGGAAAAGATCAAGCTGATCGAGCGCCAGATGGCCGAGTCCGTGGAGACCACCGCCGCCGCCATCGCCAAGGCAAATGAAGAGGCCGTCCGCATGGTCTCCGAGGCCAAGCAAGGCGCCGCCAGCTTCACCGAGCAGAAGACCCAGGAAGCCATCGCCAACGCCCAGCAGATCCTTGCCAAGGCGGAAGCCGCCGCCAAGGCCGACCGCGAGCGTCTCATCGCCGAGCTCAAGGGCGAATTCGGCCGCCTCGTCGCCCTCACAACTTCCCAAGTCACCGGCAAGGTCCTCTCGCAGGACGACCAGCGCCGCATCAACGAGGACGCCCTCGCCAAGGTCGAAGGCTGATTGCCCCGTCTTTTCTGAATTTCCTCGCGCTCCCATGAAGATTTCCAAAACCGCCGCCGCCACCGCACGCCGCCTCTTCAGGCTTTGTCAGACCGCTGGCCGTTTTGACGAGGACAAGCTCCGCAAGGTGATCGCGGGCCTCGTGGAATCTAAACCCCGCGACTACCGCGGCGTCCTTTCCGCCCTCCATCGCCTGACCCGCCTCGAGCTGGACCGCAAGAAGGTGGTCATCGAGAGCGCCTCGGAACTCGACGAAGCCAGCCGCCAGCGCGTCGTCGCCGGCCTCGCCAACCAGTATGGCTCCAGCCTTGAAGTCAGCTATCAAATCAATCCCGCCCTTCTCGGCGGTCTGCGTATCCGCGTCGGGAATGACGTGTTCGACGGCTCCGTCCAGGGCCGCATCGACCGCTTCGCCAGCGCCTTCTGATTTTTCCCTTTTGCCGAAAACCGAATACCGACACTCCAGCCCACTTTTCTTATGAGCAGCATCCTCCAGGAACTTGAACAACAGATCGCCGGCATCGCGTCGTCCGTCGAGAAAACCAACGTCGGCACCGTCCGCAACGTCGGGGACGGCGTGGCCAAGGTCGAAGGTCTTTCCGACGTCATGCTCAACGAGATGATCGACTTCGGCGGCGGTGTCACCGGCATGGCGCTCAACCTTGAGGAAGGCGAAGTCGGTGTCGTGCTCCTTGGCGACTACACCGCCATCAAGGAAGGCCACCAGTGCCGCACCACGGGCAAGCTCCTTTCGGTTCCCGTCGGCGAGGCCGTTCTCGGTCGCGTGGTCAACGCCCTCGGCGCTCCCATCGACGGCAAGGGCGATATCGCCGCCGCCGCGAACTACCCGATGGAAAAAATCGCCCCGGGCATCATCAAGCGGAAGTCGGTTTCCGTCCCCGTCCAGACCGGCATCATGTCCATCGACGCGATGATCCCCGTCGGCCGTGGCCAGCGCGAGCTCATCATCGGTGATCGCGCCACCGGCAAGACCACCATCGCGGTGGACACCATCATTTCCCAGGCCCAGCAGAACAAGGCCGCCGAACAGGGCAAGCTGCAGAACCACAAGCCGCTCTATTGCATCTACGTCGCCATCGGCCAGAAGCTCTCGAACGTCGCTCGGATCAACAAGATCCTCGAGGACGCCGGTGCCATGGAATACACCGTGATCGTTTCCGCCTCCGCCTCGGACGCCGCGGCCATGCAATACCTGGCTCCCTACGCCGGTTGCTCCATCGCCGAATACTTCATGGACCAGGGCAAGGACTGCCTCATCGTGTTCGATGACCTTTCCAAGCACGCCGTCGCCTACCGCCAAGTGTCCCTCATTCTCCGCC
>CAXTTX010000245.1:0-8155 GCA_964247045.1 uncultured Verrucomicrobiales bacterium
CCTCCGCGACCTGTACACGATGCGGCGGAAGAACCTCCGCGGGGCGCTGGCCGGGGTTCATCGCCAGTTCACCGCGGCGGGAATTGTGGCGGCTGGTGTACCAGGCGGCATAGGTGGGATCCAGCAATGCAAGGCCTGCGGCGTCGTAGTCTTCCGGCCGTGCCGCCGGTGGGATGGCGCTTTCGGGCACGATTTCCGCCTGGCCGTCGCGCGCTGACTTGGGGAGGAGCTTGCCGTTCCGAGGGTCGATCCGCACGTCCACCAGTCCTGGCGGGCGAGGGAACCACTCCGGGGTAATGCCTTGGTGGACGCGTTGCATGGCGCGGTTGAAGATGGGCCCGGCACCGGTGATTCCGGAGATGCCTTTCATCGGTTGGAACTCGAAATTCCCGGCCCACACCCCGACGGTGAAACGCGGGGTGAAGCCGATGCACCAGTTATCCCGGAAATCCGAGGAGGTGCCGGTTTTCACGGCGCAACGGAAGGGGAGGTCCAGCGGGCCGCCGGGGGGAAAGGAGGGCGCGCGCGCGGCGGGATCCGAGAGGATGTCCGCGATCAACCAGGAGCTGGCGGGTGCGAAGACCTGTCGAACGGTGTTGGGCTTGCCGGGAAAAAGCACGGGCGGGAAAAAGCGGCCCTGCCGGGCGATCGTGGCGTAAGCGTTGGTGAGTTCCACCAACCGGACTGGCGCGTTGCCGAGGGTGAGACCGAGCCCATAAAAGGCGGGATCACCGCCCAGGGTGGTGATGCCGAGATCCTGCAGGAGGTCATACAAGGGTTTCGGCCCGCCGAGTTCGTTCATTTCCCGCAGGGCCGGCACGTTCAGGGAGCAAGCGAGGGCCGTGCGCAGCGTGACCGGGCCGCGGTAGCCGCGGTCGTAGTTTTCCGGCAGGTCGAGGCCCTGCGGCGTGCGGAACGGACTCGGGATATCCGCAAGGATGGAGCAGGGGATGCGGTGGTTGCGCTCCATGGCCAAGAGGTAGGTGAATGGCTTCAAAGTAGACCCGGGGGAGCGTGGGAGAAATGCGCCGTTGAGCTGGCCGCCGTGGGGGTCGTTCCAGTCCGCGGAGGAAACCAGCGCGAGGATCTCGCCGGTGGGGTTGTCGATAACGACGACCGCGGCGTGGCGGAGATTCGCGTCCTTCAATTTCGCGGTTTCCTCACGGACGATTGTTTCCACCTCGCGTTGCAGCGCCAGGTCCAGGGTGGTGGGGATTTTGCCTTGCAATGCCGCTGCTTCCGCGGGGTTTGCCAGCCATGGGGCGGATTGGCGTTCTTCCAGTGGGCGTAGGGCGAGCGGTTCGCCGAGCGCGGAGGAGATTCTGGTGGCATCGGTGGTGCCCTGCGCCGCGAGCCGTTTGAGGACCGTGTCGCGCCGGGCGATGGCCTGTTGCGGGCGTTTCAAGGGGTTCAGCCGGGTGGGGGCCTGAGGGAGTCCGGCCAAGAGGGCGGATTCCGAAAGCGACAGGTCGGAGAGAGGCTTCTGGAAATAGAAGCGGGCCGCTTCCGCGGTGCCAATGCGCAGGTTTCCGTAGTCGAGGCGGTTCAGATAGGCGGCCAGGATCTGGTCTTTCGACCATGTCATTTCCAGCCGCCGGGCGGCGAGCGCTTCGTAGAGTTTCGTCCATACATGCCGCCGGGCCGGCGGGGAGGAAATTTTCACGAGTTGCTGGGTAATGGTGGATGCGCCGGAAACCACGCGGCGTTTGGTCGCGAAGTCCCGCCCGGCCCGGACCGTGGCGAGCAGGTCGATGCCGCCGTGTTGATAGAAGCGCTTGTCCTCGGCGGCCAGGGTGCAGGCCACGAGATCGCCGGGGATTTGATCGAGCGGCACGGAGGCGGCCCGCGAGGAATCCGGCAGGGCGAGGCGTAGGATTGGCTCGCCATGGCGGTCCACGAAGACGGGGGAGGAAAGCGGATTTTGCGAGAGTCCCACCGGCAAGGAGACGGCGAAAGGCAGGGCGAACCAGCCGAGCAGTGCGGCGGGTACGATCACAAGCAGCGTCCGGATTGCCCGGCGCCGCCATTTGCCCTTGGTATTCAAGCGTTCAAATTCGCCAGGAGTTCAGCCGGATACTATCCCCAAAATTACGATTGGAAAGGCCACCGGTTTTCGTTCGTAATCCGGGCACATGAAAAAATATCTTTTCCTGATGGGATGCGCGGCGGGCCTCATGCTGGTTCCGGTGAAAGCGGAGGAGAAACACACGGAACTCGGCAAACACATGGAATCCTTGGACGACGCCTTCAAGGGCTTCCGCCGTGAGACGGACACCAAGAAAGGCGCGGAGCAGGCACGGGTGGCCCAAACCGAGGTGCTGAAGGCCGCCGCTGAAATTCCCGAGCTCATCAAGAAGATGCCCGACGGCGCGGACAAGGAGAAGGCCTCGGTGGCCTACCGCAAGGCCATGGGGAAACTCTACGTCACCCTTTGCGAGGTGGAGGAAGCCTTCCTTTCCGGCAAGCCGGAGGAGGTCACCAAACTCGTCGATGCCATCAAGGCCTCCAAGAAGGAAGGGCACGACAAGTTCATGGAGGAAGAAGAGGAACATTGATTCCCGCTTGGGAATTCTCCCAATGAAAAAGGCCCGGATTTACTCCGGGCCTTTTGATTTTCAAAGGGTAGGGGATCCGGTCACTCGACGGTGAGGCGGGTGCCGATTTTCACCTTGGAGAAAACGATCGGCATCACGGCCCGCGGCCCGCGGATGCAGGCATGGGAAGCGGGGCGGCGCTTCACGGGGCCGACGTGGTGACCCACGCCGTCGTTCGTCAGGCGCATCCAGTAGGCCATCGCGGCGCCTTGGAATTTGCCGCCTTCGGGGACCGGGGTGAGGCCGACTTCGGCGTTGCCGTCCACCACGTCGCCATTGGCGTCGAGCATCACGCCGTATTTGTTGGAGTGCTTGTCCACCGTCTTTTCGAGGATGTAGAAGGTGCCGACCGGTGTCGGGCGGCTCGGGATGCCGGAGCAAATCGGGTAGTCGATCGCCACCTCGTCGCCGTTCATCAGGAAGCCGCGCTGTTTCTCCAGGCTGATGAGGATGGAGGAATTGTCGGGATTCGTCTTGGCGAGCAGCTCGTCGTTTTTCCAGACCGCGGAGCTCTTGGGATAGGTCGTCTCCGCCTTGAAATGGTCGTAAGTCCCTGCGGGATAGGGGTTAACCGCCTTACCTTCCTTGTCGGGCTTGGGCTTCTGGTTGGCGCAGTTTGCCAAGAGAAGCAGGGCGATGACAGCGGCAAACCGGGTGGCGATTTTAAACGGGTTCATGAGTTCGGGACGAGGGACGGCGGCGGAACTAGGCCAGTTTCCCTGAAAATGCAATCCTCATGAATGTTTTGGGGTGGGAAGGGGCTCGGAATCCTCTCCGGCTTGACCCTTTCGCCTGCGCGTGCACCCTCCGCCGCGAATGATTTCCATCCAGTCCCTTCGCGTTGAATTCGGCGCCCGCGTCCTGTTCAACGATCTCTCGTTTTCCGTGCAGCCGCGCGAACGGATCGCCTTCGCGGGCCACAACGGGGCCGGGAAATCCACGCTCATGAAGTGCGTGGCAGGGATCAACAAACCTTCTGGCGGCATCATCAGCGCGCCCAAGGGGACGCGGATCGGCTACCTGCCGCAGGAGGGCATCCACGTCCGTGGCCGGACGCTGTGGCAAGAAACGGAGTCCGCCTTCGGTGAAACCATGGCCCTGTCCGAGAAAATCGACCGGCTTTCCAACGAACTGGTGAAGCTGGATCCCCGGTCTTCCCCGTATGGGGACCTGCTGGAGGAAATCGGCGAACTGGAACTCCAGCTTGATTCCATGGACCCGGCCCGCATGAAGCCGCGCATCGAATCGGTGCTGAAGGGCCTCGGTTTCCAAGTGAAGGATTTCACCCGCGACTGCTCGGAATTCTCCGGCGGATGGCAGATGCGGATCGCGATGGCGAAACTCTTCCTCCAGGAGCCGGAAGTCCTGTTGCTGGACGAACCGACGAACCATCTTGATATCGGCACCCAGATCTGGGTGGAGCAATACTTGGTGAACTACCCCGGCGCCATCCTGTTGATTTCCCACGACCGGGCGCTGCTCGACACCCTCTGCACCCGCACCATCGCCTTTGCTCATGGCCGGGCGGAAGAATACGCGGGGAACTTTTCCTTCTTCGAAAAGGAGTCCGTTCTGCGGAAGGACATCCAGTTCAAGCAATACACCGCGCAGCAGCGGGAGATCGCGGAGATCCAGCGCTTCATCGACCGCTTCCGCGCCTCGGCGAACAAGGCCACGCTGGTGCAGTCCCGCATCAAGATGCTCGACAAGATCGAGCGCATTCCCCAGCCGGAGATGGATGACGCGGTGATGAACTTCAAGTTCCCGCCGCCGCCGAATTCCGGCCACATGGTGGCGAAGCTCGAAGGGGTTTCGAAGGCTTATGGCTCGCTCAACATTTTCAACGGCTTCGATTTCGAGATCAACAAGGGCGAGAAGTTCGCCATCGTCGGACCGAACGGTGCGGGCAAGTCGACCTTCTGCCGCCTGATCACCGGGCAAGAAGAACCGGATGCCGGTGCGCATACCTTCGGCCACAAGGTGGCCACTTCCTTCTTCTCCCAGAACCACGCGGATGAACTCGATCCGGAACTAACCGTTCTCGAGACTGTCCAGGCCGCCGCTTCCCGCGAGGCCGCGCCCCACGCGCGGAACCTGCTGGGGTGCTTCCTGTTCCGCGGTGACGACGTGTTCAAGAAGATCGGTGTTCTATCCGGTGGCGAGCGCTCCCGTGTCGCGCTGGTCTGCATGCTGCTGCGTCCGGCGAATTTCCTCATCCTCGACGAGCCGACGAACCACCTCGACATGCAATCGCAGGATGTGCTCCAGCGCGCGCTGATCGACTACCCGGGCAGTGTGATGATCGTTTCCCACAACCGGAACTTCCTCGACGCGCTCGTGACCAAGACGATTGAGTTCCGCCCCGGCCAACCGCCGGTGACCTACGCGGGCAACATCACCTATTATCTGGAGAAATCCGCCGAGGACGAGGCCGCGAAAAAGGGGGCTCCGGCGAAGCTTTCCTCGCTGGCAACGGGCGCCGGCGCCGCATCTAACAACAATGGGGGTGGTTCGTCCCGTCCTTCGGTTCCCGGCGTGAACCGCAAGGAACAGCGCCGCATCGAGGCGGAACAGCGCGAGATCCGTTCCAAGGTGCTCAAGCCGCTGGAAACGGAATTCGCCGCGTTGGAGATCAAGATCGCCGAGCTGGAGGGTGCTCAATCGACTTTGACGGCGCAGTTGTCGAGCGGGACGCTATCGAACGATCCGGGCAAAACGCGCGAGGTCACGAACGCGGTGGACAAGTTGGCGAAATCGCTTGAAGCGAGCTACTACCGTTGGGGTGAACTCTCCGATGAGATCGAGAAGGTGAAGGTGAAGCTGGGGATTGGGTCATGACTCAACTGTAGCGGCGGTCTGTGGCCATCGCTGTCTGTTATGTTGAGGTGTTAGTTGCCGTTACCGCCTCAATCAAACCCGAAGTCTTCCAGCTGTTCCAAATTCTGTGGGAGAAGCGTATCGGTTACGAGTCCGAGAATGTCCCCGACGTGCATGGCGAATTCCTGCATGAGCCGGAACTTCTTGAAATCACTTTCGCCGATGACCCCCGGCCCGTGCTCCTTGATCAGCTTCTCCACTTCCTCGTATTGGTTCTTCCAGTAGGCACTCACGCGGATCCGCTCCGCGATGCCGCCGACCTTCGCATCCGGTAGCAGATAGACCCGCACCCGTTTCAGGAAATCCCCCTCCTCCCGCTTGCTCTGCCGCCAGATCTCGAAGAGCTCGAACATGCAGAAGGCGGATTTCAGATACTTCTCGCTCAGGATCACGAAGATGCGGTCTCCCGCTCCAAGGCGCATCATGAACCGGGTGATCTGTTCCCCGAGGCCCAGATGGGTCTTGTCCCGGATCACCTCGATGCTTCTTGCGGCCGCATCCTTGCACAATTGGTCGACGAACGCGGAACTCTCCTCTGTCCACGCGTAGGAAACGCAATAACTCGACACGCTGGTTTTGGGAGGGGGCCCGAAGTCGCGTTGGTATACTTCCTCGCGTTGGCCGGCTTCTTCTCCGGGCTCTTCCGTGCTGCTCCCGGAATCGCTATCCATTTTTTGGGCTGGCTCTTTCCTCCCGGCCCGCTGTGGCCGTCTTTCTTTTCCTGGCATTGCCTCAATCTGGCATCCGCTCCCCCGAGCTTCCTTCTCGATCAACTCCAGGGCCCACCCGAGCAACTCCATCGCTTGGCCGCGTTGCGTGCTTACCTGGATCCGGAGCTCGTAGGGTTTGTCCTTTGCTGCCGCCAACGTGTCGATGCGGACGGCGCTCCGCGTCCGGTGGTCATAGCCGCAGACTCCTCCCTTCCAATAGACCGCATTCATCCCTGCCGCGCTGCCAATGCTCGCAACAATGCCGCGGACCAGGCCGGGATGTTCGAAGGGGAATTCAAGAATCTCTTCTTCCCCGGGAACCCCGTCTTGCCAGAAGGCCGCGATTTCAGCGTCTACCTCCACCCGTTCCGGAAGAAGATCCGGCGCGATGTACTCCGTTTCCGTCCCCGATTTCAGATCCCCCTTGCGATGGACGAAGCAGATCCCGGCGCTTTGCATCAGATCGATAAAAAGGTCCTGCTCCGCCTCATCGTAGTCCTGCCAGACCAGCAGCCCCAGCAGGCTGCGGGTGAAGCGCCCTCTCGCCTGGCGGAGTTGCTTCCAGCACTTGTCGCGGTTGAAAACGGTATAGATCGCCTCCAGTGCCCACCCTTGGTCCAGGATGATCGCGTTGTTCAGGGCTCCCCGCCTATGGAAGACCACCCCGCATTCATGGAGGTAATCCAGAAGGTGATCCGGGTTGCTCACTCCGGTGGCTTCCTCGCAAAGTCCCGCGAAGAAATCTCGCGTGAGAACACGGTGCTTCCGTTCGGCGGGAGGCAATTTTGAATCCGCTTCGAGAATCGCCTCCAGACGCCGCTTCACCTTCAGGCGTCCTTTTCCGATGCGGAGGTTTCCCTGCTTTTTCCGCGCCCATCGCACCGCTTCCCGCAGGGCCTCGTCCAGCGCTGCCCTGCCACGGTCTTCCCGCGCGCTGTAGTGGAGGATCTTGGAGAAACCGAAGTGCTCAATCAGTTCGTCCGGCACGGGTGGACGGCGTTTTTCGTCCTCGATGCGGTCGCAGCGGGTCTGTGTGATGAGGACCGGGCTTCCGGTCCCGCCCAGTTGCCGGACCAGTTCCAGCCAGTAGTCGAGCCGGTGGTTCCGGAACCGGTGACCGCGATGTTCGTGTTCCTCCCGGTCCTCCGATTCAGGCGTCCAGACCGCCAAGAAAATGGCCCGGCTTCGCATGAAAAGCGCATGGGTGCCATGATAGATGTCCTGCCCGCCGAAGTCCCAGAGGTGGAGCAGGGCTTCTCCTTTTTCCTGCCGGAATCCCGCCAGCGGCGTGCTGGTGACCGTGATCCCGTGGGTGCTGTCCGCCTCCGCTTCATAGGACTCGTGCCTCAGGCGACGGCAGATCTGAGTCTTCCCGATCCGGCCGTTGCCCAGCACCATGACCTTGATGTCCGGCAGGGGTTCCGACCCTTCCTCCAAGTCGAGAATGTGGGAACGCAGTCTTTCAAGACATGATTCATAGTCGGACTTGGAAAGGATCTCCTGGGGTATCCCTTTTGCCGGAACCCCTGCAATGCAGAGTTCTTTGATTTTTGGATGAAAAATGAGCTTCCGGGGGATGTCGGCGACGGAAATCCGGCACGCGGTTAGCTCGGTGAGGCTCGCGATGATTGTGAGGGGCGAGAGATCGTTGACCCGGGTTTCGGAGCAATCGAGCGACTGGAGAGATGAGATCTTGGCGAGGGGCGAGAGGTCGCTGACCTGGGTAGAGGAGCAATAGAGCGACTGGAGGGATGGTAGCTTGGCGAGGGGCGAGAGGTCGCTGACCTGGGTAGAGGAGCAATCGAGTGACTGGAGAGATATGAGCTTGGCGAGGGGCGAGAGGTCGCTGACCCGGGTGGATTTGCAAACGATCGACTGGAGGGATGGTAGCTTGGCGAGGGGCGAGAGGTCGCTGACCCGGGTAGAGGAGCAATAGAGCGACTGGAGGGATGGTAGCTTGGCGAGGGGCGAGAG
>CAXTTX010000246.1:0-6331 GCA_964247045.1 uncultured Verrucomicrobiales bacterium
GATCGCATCCTGCCGTCGCGACTGGTTATTAGAGGCGTTCTTTTGCCGCTGGTCCTGCGCATCATTGGCATGTTTCTGCCAGTCCTCGCGCGAGGACTTCCCGTAGTCCTGCCAATCCTCGCGCGCGTTGTTCGCGTAGTCCATCCGCTCGTCCTGGATGTGGCCGTAGTGGGCGGCGTAAGGCGCCCGATAGACACTGCCGCCATACCAATTCATGCCATAGGCGGTGTTCGCTCCGGCAATGTATCCGATGGTCGCCGCGACCGCCACGGCGGCACCGGGATGGTAGTAAACAGGATACGCCGTCGGCGCGTAGGTCACGACCGGAGCGGGCTGGGTGACGATGACCGTGGCGGGCTGGTATTGCGGCACGTAAATGACCTCGGGCTGCGCGGGAACGATCTCCACGGTTTCCTCCTTCACCACGATGGTCTGTTTGTCGTCCGACTTGAGATTCCCCGCGGACTGCGCCTTGCGCCGGAAAATCTGGATGGCATCCAGCACTTCCTGTTGCTGGCTCGTGAAGGCTTCCCCCAGGGACTCCGTCCATTCGAGATCGTCGCCCATCAGGTTGATCACATCCGGATAGCCCATCAACGTGAGCACCGGCTGGGGCAGCGACGCCTCCGGCTTCAGGGTCTTGTCTGCCGCGTATTTGGTCAGAAAGCGCTGGGCCTTGACGACCTCCAGCGGCGTGGTGGATGCCGGAAGGATCAACGCGACCAGATCGTCCGGATAAAGGGCGAAACGGCCGACCAGATCCTGCAATTCAGCGGCGGTGAAAACGGGAGCGGCCGTAGCCGTGGCCGATGGATAGCCCGGCGGCGATTGGGCGATACCGGCGTTTGGCATCGCCGCCAGGGCGATGCCAAGGAGGACGGCCCCTTGGAGACGGAGGTGAGGTTTCATGATTGGATATTTCTGGTAGATCGGCCGGGTGGGATCAGGGACCCGATCAGCGCACCCGGCCCTTGGTTGGGAAAAAGGACCTACTGCGCCGGATGAATCCGCGTGATCTTCGATCCTTGCAGTCCCAGGCCACCCATGAGGCCGCGCTGATCGAAGAAGAAGGCATAGGTGCCCTTGTTCACCGTGGTGGTGGAGAGTGAGGCCGACTTGCCCTTGTCCATGACGACGAGGCTGGGGCTGCTGCCGACTTCCCATCCACCGCTGCGGTTGAGTTCGCGGAAGGCCTGGTCATCCATGAGGAACAGGGCGTACCCGAATTTCTGGACCCCGGCCTGGAGGCCGTAGGACACGGCCGTGCTTTGATAGTAGCCGCCGATGTCACCGGTATCCCGGATCATGGCCCCGTTGCCGGCTTGGGCACCCACCACGAGACCTCCTTTGACGATGGATGGGAAAACCAGAACCCCGCGGGCTTTTTGGCCCAGCTGTTTCGCGGTGGGATTCTGGGCGTAGAGAGAACGGAGGGCTGCCCGGGAATCGCTGGCAATTCCCGACGCGCTGGCTGAAGCTTCATTGGTCCGCGCGACAGGTCCGTTCGCGCAGCTTGGCACGAGCGCGAGCGTGGCGGCGGAAGCAATGGCGAGTACGATGGTATTCAATTTCATGTTTCGAATGGTTGGTCGTTTCTATAAGGAGAGGTTTTTCGGCGGTTGTTTCATTGCCCGCCATGCAATTTGAGAATGCGCTTCACCTCCGCGATGGCCTGCGGGTTCTGGTGGGCGCTATGGCCGGATGGCACGACAAGTTCGCTCTCCGCGCCTTCCAGGTGCGAGCTCCAGTAGGGCACCACACCGTCGGACTGGACGGGAGGCGTCTTGTCGTGGTTGCCGCCTTTTCCCCGGTCCCCGCAGATGACGTGGTAGGGGACCCCCGGCGTCAACGGGACGTTCTGGATCGCTTTTACGAATCGGTTGTTAGGTGCCAGCGTGTCGACGCTGTTCGGAATTCCCTTGAGCCGCAGGTCGTCTCCTTGGAAGGCGATCACTTTCATGGCCTCGCCACCTGCCTGGAGCAGGGTGACGGGGGCTCTGACCAACATGGAGCCGAGGCGGCCCATCCATCGGCTTGCCAGGTCGCTTCCCTTCAACGGCGCGGCGACGAAGATCACCCGCCCGACCTCCGGGCGATTGCGGTAAATCAGCGCGTCCGTGAAAATCTTGCGCCCCTCCTCGGAAAGCGGCACTTCGGCGGGCGGCTTCTTGACTAGTGCGAGCCAGAGTTTCCCGTCGCTCGTGTCCGTGATCAGCAGCCGGCTGATGCAGCCGCCCATGCTGTGGCCGATGACCACCATTTTCTTCCGCAGCGGGAATTTCTTCTGAACCGCGTCCAACTCGTGCCGGAGGATCGAGGCGGAATACGGATACGGATACCCGCTCGGGTAGCTGTAGAACCAGAACTGATAGTTCTTCCGGATGTGCTCGTCCCCGCGCATCGCGTTGAGCATCGGTGTCCAGGTCGCGGGTGAATCCATCAGGCCGTGGACCACCAGCACCACCGTCTTGTTCGGATCATACGGTTGGAGCCGCGCGATGCGGGCGGTCTCCGCGTATTTTCCCGGCTGCAGCAGGCGGGACAACTCCATCTTCTTGGGATCGTTGGCTGCCAGCATCACCGCGATCGGCACGGTGAAATCCGCCGCCAGCGGGAAATCGCGCCCAACCAGCGCCACGCGCTCGGTGGCCAGCGGATCATTGAATTCTACCATCGCCCTCCGGCCCTCGAAGCGGATGACCGCGGTGACCCCGTAGTAAACCCGCGGCACGGAGAACTCGCTGGCCGCGTCTTTGTTCACCTCCCGTCCGACAGCAACGAGCGGCGCTCCCAGACCTTCGCGCGTTGAACGCTCCGTGACGTAGGTGCCCTTGACCTCGAACTCGTCCGCCGGCGTGAAATCGTAAAGCGCCGGGTTCCAATTCTTCCGCGCGTCGGGCTTGCGGGTGAGGAGGAATTCACCATCCGTCGCTGGAACCTCGAGCGGTTGCGTCCATGGGTCCAGCTTCGCCTGCTTGATCGTGGTGAAAACGCGCGCGACCGCGAAGTTGTAGGCATCGCGGGCGTAGGTATCCCGCGGATCGCGCGCAAGTTCCTTGGCCGCGATTTCGGCGGCCTCCAGGTAATCGCCCATCCCCTCCAGCGGTTGTTTTTTTTCCACACGCATCGCGTTCACGATCGCCCGCTCCGCCGAAACGATCGCACCGACCGTGGTGCTCACCGGGCGGAACTGCGGCCTCCTCTCTGAAATGGACGCATACTGCGAACAACCGGCGAGCGTCAGCACGGCCGCAAGGGCAATGGCGGAAAAGACTCGCGGAATCATCAGGTCAGGAAATGGAATGAACTTCACCTGGCACTCATGGTTCGGGTGGATCGCATGCGCTCAACTCGGACCCCGGATTGGCCATGCTCCATGACTGTTAGGTTGGACGCGGACCGGTGATTGCGGTTTTACGTATGACGTGCGGCGGATGCGGTTCCGTGCCGTGTTCCCCTACTTTTGCTCCACCGTCACCTTCACGATCTTCCCGGTGAACGTGCTGGGAATCCCGGGTTTGTAGTCCGGGGAAACATTGGTCTCGGCATCAATGCCCACGTCCGCGCCCTCGTCCGCTGAGAACGCGAAGGGCTGGGTCTTGGGAATCTGTGCTTCAGCGACTTTTTTCCCATCCACGCTCAGGATGGATTTCCCGCCCGTGCCCGGCTTCGCCCCATCGGGAATAAATTCATAGCCGATGACGTGCTTGCCTGCCTCCAAAGGGTTGTCACCCGCGATGTTGGTCCGCTCCAGCGCGAAAAAGTTGTACTCATGATGCGGCTTGCCGTCCTTCAGGTAGAGCGTCCAACCGCCGAAATAACCTGCCTGGGCGATGATGACGCCATTGGCTGGGTCCTTGGGAATTTCAACCTCGGCCTCGATCGTATGGTGGATGCCCTTCACATTGATGAAGGCGTTCTCCATCATGCCGACCATGCCGGGATAGACGGTGAGGGCCTTGCGTCCGCCCAGCAGGTCCGGCCGGCCTGCGATGGCAGGATTGAAGCGCTCGGAGCGGCGGTCGTCGAGTGGCAGCACATGGTTGTATTCCGCTTCCTTCAGGAACAAATCCTGGAGTTCCTTCAGCTTCGACGGGTTCTCTCCGGCAAGGTTGTCCGCCTCGCTGAAGTCATCATCCACGTGATAGAGTTCCCACACGTCGTCCTTGAACGCGGGCATCTTCACGCTCAGGTCCCAGGGAATCGAGTGCCGTGTGCAGGCGACCCAGCCCTCGTGATAGATGCCGCGGTTGCCGAACATCTCGAAATACTGCGTCGTCCGCTGGTCGGCCGCCTTCGGGGCATCGACGCTGTAAAGCATCGACACGCCGTCCATCGGGCGTTGCTTCACGCCGTTGACGCTCTTCGGCTGCGGGATCTTCGCCGCTTCCAGCGCGGTCGGTGCCACGTCGATGACATGGTGGAACTGGCTCCGGATATCATTCTTGGCCTTGATGCCCTTGGGCCAATGCATGACCATCCCATTGCGCGTCCCCCCGAAGTGGGACGCCACCTGCTTGGTCCATTGGAAGGGCGTGTTGGTGGCCCAGGCCCAGCCGATCGCAAAGTGCGGAAAGGTGGTCGGGTCACCCCACGTGTCGATGTGGCCCATCATCTGGTCGGCTTTGCCGATGATCCCGTTGAGCGCCATCATCTCATTGTAGCTGCCTTCCGGCCCTCCCTCCGCGCTCGCTCCATTGTCGCCCACGATGTAAAAGAACAACGTGTTGTCGAGTTGGCCGATGTTCTCAAGCTGCGTGACGAGCCGGCCCACCTGGTCGTCCGTATGTTCGGCAAAGCCGGCGAAGGTTTCCATTTGCCGTTCAAACAGGCGCTTCTGATCCGGACTCATTCCTTCCCACGCCGGAATCTCCTTCGGCCGGGCCGTCAGCTTGGTGTTCTCCGGGATAATTCCCATTTTCTTCTGCCGCGCGAAGGTCTCTTCCCGCAGCTTGTCCCATCCTCCCGCGAACTGGCCCTTGTACTTGGCGATCCACTCTTTCGGCGCGTGGTGCGGGGCATGCGTCGCCCCGGTCGCGAAGTACATGTAAAAGGGCTTGTCCGGCGTGAGCGCCTTCTGCGCGCTCACCCAGTTGATCGCCTTGTCCGTCATATCCACCGTGAAGTGGTAGTTAGGGGTCGCCGGCGCTTCCACGCGCGTTACTCCATCGAAGATCGCCGGTGCCCACTGGTTGGTCTCGCCGCCGATGAACCCGTAGAACTTGTCGAATCCCGAACCCGTCGGCCAGCGGTCATACGGGCCGGAAACGGAGACTTCCCACGGCGGCGTCTCGTGATACTTGCCAAACGCGGCCGTGCTGTAGCCGTTCTGGCGGAGGATCTCTGCCAGCGGGGTGATCTCCTTCGGCCGGACACCGGTATTGCCGGGGAAAGCCGTCGCCAGTTCCATGATGGCACCCGCGTTGTTGGCATGATGGTTGTGTCCCGTGAGCAAAGCGGTGCGCGTGGGACTGCACAGCGCCGTCGTATGGAAGCGGTTGTACTTCAGCCCCTTGCCCGCCAGCTTGTCCAGCGTGGGCATGTGGATTGGCCCGCCAAACGCGCTGCTGCTGCCGAAGCCGATGTCATCGATCAGCACGATGACAATGTTGGGCGCGCCCGCTGGCGCCTTCACCTCGAAGCGCGGCGGCGCTTTCGCATCCCGGGCATCCAGCGTGGTGATGGCCTCCACCGCTGGCTCGGGAATCGGCAGCACCGTCCGGTCGAGCGCATCCTGTGCGGCGGCGGGGGCTATCGTTCCGGCGGCAAGACTGAGTCCTATCAGGACCGGGAGAAGATATTTCACAATCGTGGGTTTCAGGGGTTGATAGATATTCGGAAAAACTGAAAATCACCTCCGGCGAACAAGCCTTTCAGGGGATCTCTCACGGCTAGGCGGGGACGCCTAACGCCCTGGGTGTTCTTGATTTCGGGAATCGTGTGATTTGCACTTCAACCGGTCGAATAAATTGAGTATCCAAAAAACGAAGTGAACGAGTTGATCAGCCACGTCCGCTCGACGGATCCCGAGACCCTATCCTCCGCGATCCGGGGCATGGAAATGCGTCCCTGCCAGCTGAGCCGCGGGCCGATGACAAGCTCCGTCGCCCGGGCCATCCTTCCGGATTCGTTCCTCAGCTTGGTGGAAATCGGGCCGTCGGTGCATTTCCTGGCGGGAATCCCAAGCGAGTACTACGCCTTGGTCTACATGATTTCCTGCCCCCGCCCCGCGCGCTCCCTCACGTTCAGCATGCAGCACACCGACGGTTATCTGGGGATATTTCCTCCCGGCTGCTCCTTGGATGGGGTGACGCCTGAGCAATGTCATTGT